>CAYFTS010000209.1:0-5074 GCA_964346135.1 uncultured Candidatus Bathyarchaeia archaeon
ATAATATATATTAGTCAATTGTAAAACTTAAACTCTTCCTTTATTCGGCAATGGTTACTATAACCTAACCACTTTCTTTCCTCGCGGTTGAGGAATAATCTTCATTTTCGCTTCCTTAAACTCTTTTGACAGTTCTTCGCCTTCGAAGAAACGGTCAAGAAAAACTGCTAGGCTTGAGCATTCTGAGTGAGGTTGATTTCCAACAGCAACATTGAAGTCTGAAACCGTTTCAGAAAAAAATTTTGATGGAACTTTTTGACTGCCAACTATGACCAACACGTTCTTTCCCGTTGCTTTAATTCTCTGCAAAACATCGCTTGTATGGATGTTTTCCCCGTAAGCGGTTAAATGCACCACAACATCGCCTTTTTCTCTCCACTTCTTCACAACTCGTTTCCAAGGAGTTCCCATTTCAAAGGCAAATTGACCTCCCCACTGCTTCACCACTTTTTCAACTGTTTTCTTGATTCCTTCGTCTTGGATGTCTGCTAAAATGAAGGAGGTGGCGCCTAAAGCGCGAGCGGTTAAAGCAACGTGGGCAGTGAGTCTTTCATCTCTTTTCCGATGTCCCCACCTTAAAACAGTGACTTTAGACAGTTTTGTTTCCTTCCTTTCCTTGTCAAACTATGTGTTGAAAGTTCCGCCGAGTTGTTCTACACATCCTCTCACTTTGTCTGCAAACAAAGGAACCGCCTCAAAAACGATGTTCATGTTTTCGCCTTCGTATTTTAGATCACGTATATTGGCTCGGCTGAAGAGCCATGAAAGAAAAGACATTGATTCATTACTTATTGGAAGGGAAAATGATGCTTGAACGTATTCTTTAAGATGATCTGTTATTTCCTGCTTCAGCGAATTCATGTTCGTTTTGTATAATGCAGAGATGGGTACAGGGTTCGATGCGATTTCGCTTAAAGCTTCCACTTTGCGTTGCACTTCATTTTCAGACAGCAAATCTATCTTGTTAAATGCTGTTACGATGGGAACTCTTGAGGCACCTATTTTTTGTATTGTGTCAAGACAGCAGGAGAGTTTTCTCTCAATTTCCGTGTGAGGTTCACTTACATCCACAACAAGAAGAATAAGGTCTGAAAAGAGGGTTTCTTCAAGTGTTGAATGGAACGCTTCAATTAGGGTTAAGGGCAAGCGGTCGATAAACCCAACGGTGTCAGTTAACAAAACCTTTCTTTTAGAAAGCGTTATAGCACGAGTTGTTGTGGAAAGAGTGGTAAACAAATCTGGGTCTACGGTAGCTGTTTCTTCGGCTAGAGCGTTAAACAGTGAACTTTTACCAGCGTTGGTGTATCCAGCCAGAGAAATTAATGAAAAACCTAGTTCCAGTCTACGGGCGCGATGTAGACGTCGTTTCTTTCGTATCTTCTTAAGCTTGTTCCGTATAGAATAGATTTGTCTTCTTACGGTCTCGTAGTAAAGGTCAACTTCATATTTTCCCAGTCCCATGAAACCTGGTTGCTCGCCCATCCTTGCCAGTCTCACTTTCTCTCTTGCTCGGGGCAGTTCGTATCGCAGTTTTGCCAGTTGGATTTGAAGTTTAGCCTCAGCAGTTGAAGCTCTTTGCGCAAAGATTTCTAGAATAAGTTGGAAACGGTCAGCAACCTCTACGCCAGTTGTCTTGGCTAAGTTGTAAACTTGAATAGGTTTTAGTTCATTGTCAAATATGGTTTTTTCAATCTTTTTGTTAGCGACTAATTCAGCTAGTTCTTTTGCTTTGCCGTCGCCAATTTGGTAGCTTGGGTTTGGTGCTCTAACTTGTTCAATGGAGTCTACAACAGTGTATCCAGCTGACTCAGCGAGACTTTGAAGTTCATCTAGGCTGGAGGGTTCAGAGGGAAGTCGTCTTTGAACTATGACTGCTCTCGTTCTTCCGTTACCTCCGTTTTCTTCTTCTTCAAACGAACTACGTCTCCAAGAGTTGCCTCGCGGGGAGTAGACAAGCGCGCAGACGGAGTCTTAGGTTCAGCAAGCGTAACGAGTAACTTCATTCTTAGCGTATGTTCCAGTTTAGCCGCAAGCTTGTGGTCAGGAGTCATTTTCCCGCTTTCAATCTTTCGAAGAACTGAAACTTTTTCTCCTATCTTTTTCCCTAAATCCTCGTGGCTCAGCCCCATTTTTTCTCTTCCCTGCCTAACGCGTGAACTGAAATCATTTACGAGTTCCACTTCTTCAGCGAGTTTTGGAGACTGTTTTTTCTTTGGAGTCAGGGCTAAAGGAGACTTAGGCTTTGCCAGTTTTTTTACACGTCGTGGAGTTTGCATTTCCCAAGAAATTGAGCCTAGTTTGGCGCATTTTCCGCAAACTATCATTTTGGCTCCTTCAATGGTTGCTTTGTAAGGTTTCCCTATGATTTGATGACCGCAGACTTCGCATTGCACAGGAATCGTCACCCAAAATGGTTTTTATTGTCAACGATTCTTTATACTCGTTGAATTTAATGGTGAAAACATGCGTGATAAACTTACCGCTCTCCGAAAGATTAGAAGCGTAGCGAACTATCAATTTGGAAAAGATGTGGAGAAGAAACTTTTCCCAGACAGAGTTAAAATTGTCTATTCTAAAAGAACAGGTAAAATACGTCACACATATCTAGATGGAAAACTACTAGCAACCCTACGACCAACCAACGGTCTTTTCTCATTAACTATTGAAGGAGCCAAACGAATGATGAAAAACGTTAGAAAACAAAGATTATGGGTCAAAGTCATGACAGAAGCTGAACCTTTCATTGTTAAAGGTAAAAGTGTCTTTGCCAAACACGTCGTTAACTCTGACAACGAAATTCGCCCTCAGGAAGAAGTGGTTGTCATAAACGAAAAAAACGAAGTTTTGGCGGTGGGAAAAGCATTATTGACTGGAATGGAGATGAAAGCCTTCAGGAGGGGAGTAGCGGTGCGAGTGCGAAGAGGTGTCGTAGAAGAAGTTAAGAAGAAACATTGAATAATAATTAGTGTGGAGGAGACCAGTATTGAGGAGAAGAGTGAGTCCGAGAGAGGCGAAAAGGATGATGCAACGTATGGGTCTCAGCATGGAAGGAATACCTGACGTCGAAGAAGTCATCATACGAACGAGCGCGAAAGAGATCACTGTGGAAAGCCCAGAAGTCGCAGTTCTGGATATGCATGGGCAAAAAATTTTTCAAGTGACAGGACATGTCACTGAGAAAAAAATTGAAAAGGAAATAGAGATTCCTGAAGAAGATGTTAGACTTGTTGCTGATCAGACAGGTAAAAGTATGGAAGAAGCGAAAAAGGCGTTGGAAGAGACAGGAGGAGACCTTGCAAAAGCGATACTTCTCCTTCAATCACGCTAAATTCCTATTTTGAGTCAAGCATTCTTGCTTTTAGTTCTTCAAATCGTTTAATAAATACGAGCGCAAGGAAATTTCAATTGTGAGCGTTGCTTATTTGAGTCCCCAAGCTAACGTTGCTCCGCCATCTACGACTAACGATGCCCCAGTCATAAATGCCGATTCGGCTGAAGCTAAGTAAAGAGCAGCGTATGCTATATCCAATCGCTCTCCTAGTCTTCCAAGCGATATGTCTTTTGCCATTTTTTGCACAAATCAAAATTGTTTAAGTACGTCTTGTTTTTCCATGATGTAGCCGCAGTAATGACACTTCAAACGAAGCGGCTCCTCACGCTCCACATAAAACGTCGACTGTATCGGCTCATCACTATTACTAACACACGCGGGATTTGCACACTTTACTATCCCCCGTATAACAGAAAGCAACTTAACCCGTTGCTTCTCCACAGCCTTATAGTCCCGAATAATATTGATGGTGGCATGCGGCGCTAACAACGCTATTTTATCCACCTCTTCAGATTTCAACTCTCTTCCCTCCACTTTCACCATGTCTTTGCTTCCAAGTTTTTTGCTGGGAATATTCACAGCCACGGTTACAACTCCTCCTGTACGACCTGTGATTCCCAGAATCTTTATCACGTCAAGTGCGTGACCATTTGTTATGTGATCGATTACTGTACCGTTCTTTATCTTGGACACTCGCAGAGTTTTTTCAGCCATATCCACCAACCTTCTGAAACTAATATTCTATGAGTTTTAAATAAAAAGAGTTATTTGTGGTTTATTAAAATGTGTTTGGTGCAAAAAGTTGGAGTTTAAGGGAAGAGACATAATTTCAATTAAAGATTTTACACGCGAAGAAATTAACTACATTTTGAAAATCGCCAGCGCCATGGAGCCAATTGCAAAAAGCGGCTCAGACATGCTTCAAAGAAAAACGCTGGCAACCCTTTTCTTTGAACCCAGCACACGAACCCGACTGAGCTTCGAAGCGGCTATGCACAAACTTGGAGGCTCCGCCATAGGATTTGCAGAGGCAAAAACCTCTTCGGTTAAGAAGGGAGAGAACCTAGCTGACACTGTGCGCGTTGTAGAAAGCTACGCAGATGTAATTGTGTTGCGGCACCCGCTGGAGGGAGCAGCTAGACTCGCTGCAGAATTCGCTCACCTACCAATAATCAACGCTGGATCCGGTGCAGAGGAGCATCCGACACAAGCTTTGCTGGATTTGTATACAATTTTAAAGGAAAAAGGTCGAATTGACGGGCTCAACATAGCTTTAGTAGGCGACTTACGTTATGGACGCACTGTTCATTCCCTCGCCTATGCACTGTCACTTTACGATGTGAAATTACATCTAATTTCGCCGGAGCTTCTTCAAATGCGTAGGGAGGTGTTGGATACCATTAAGGAAAAGATAGAGGTAGTTCAAAAAACAGAAATTGAAGAAGCGTTACCTGAAATGGACATACTCTATATGACAAGGATTCAAAAAGAACGTTTTCCAGACCCCGTTGAATATGCGAAGGTTAAAGGGTCATACAAAATAAATCTTGAAATGTTGAAGAACGCCAAGAAAGACATGACCATTCTGCATCCGCTTCCAAGAGTTGGAGAAATCGCTGCTGAAGTGGATGAGACACCGCATGCTAGGTATTTTCAGCAGGTTTGGAACGGCGTAGTGACGAGGCTGGCTCTCTTAGCATTAGTCTTAGGCGCAATAAAAGAGAAGAAACCAGTAGAGAGCTG
>CAYFTS010000210.1:0-2430 GCA_964346135.1 uncultured Candidatus Bathyarchaeia archaeon
ACCCAGCGCCTGGCTGGCTTGCGCCAGTTGTGCGCGTTTTGGTTTCCCTGTGCTTGCGAGCTTTGTGGCTCTTAGGCTTGCCACGGCTGTGAACTCCCCGGCCCGTGTTTCGAGACGGATTGTGCAACCCTGGTCCTCCTCCTTCGTACTGTTGCGTTGCCGCAGGTTCCTTTGGGAGGGATCTGTCCTTCTAGGCTGCACACGTCTGTGACCGTCTGGTTTCAGGCTCTTTTCGCCCCCCTTCCGGGGTGCTTTTCAGTTTTCCGTCACCGTACTAGTGCGCTATCGGTCTTGAAACGTATTTAGTCTTGGAAGTTGGTGGCTTCCAGCTTTTCACACCTAAACCGAGGTGTGGTACTCTGGGGTTCCTGCCCATCTTCTTCCGGTTTGTGCCTAACGGGCTGTCACCGTCTTTGGCGGGCCTTTTCAGACCACTTTGGCTTAGTCGGTAAGAAGGAGGCTGGTCCCGCAACACTACATCTCCCGTAAGTTTCCTTATGGGATTTGGTTTGGACTTTTCCCTTTTCGCTCGCTGCTAGTTGGGGAATCCCGGGTTTGGTTTCTTTTCCTCCCCTTACTAAGATGTTTCAGTTCAGGGGGTTCCCGCTCCCACGTGGGGAGCACCATGGAGTCCGTAGAGTCCATAGTGAGAGGTCTCATTGGGGTATCCCCGGTTCTATGGCTGCGTGCGCCTACCCGGGGCGTTTCGCTGCTTGCCGCGCCCTTCTTCAGCGTTCAAGCCTTGCCATCCTCCAGACGGCGTGTCATGTCGGGCTTATTTTTTGGCCGGTGTCTGTTTAGCGTTGTAAGGGTTTATAATGGGCCTGTGCATGGTGGCTTTTATAGTAAGGGTTTATGCTTACTTTTTGGTCACCCTTCATCCTCAATGCTGTGGGCTTTGAGGATTGCATGTTGTTGCGCGCGCAAAGTCATGTGCCAGAACTTAGGCTTCTTTGCAATTATAGTGTTTTGAGGGGTAGCTAATAAACCTAACGTTAGAAAGAAACTGGTAACTTGTCGGGATTTTCGTCATCAAAAAAGGGGCTTGGTAACTTTCGGGAGCTTAAAGAATATTGGATTGATATTACCATAAACAGTTCCTTTACGCAAAGTTAAGCCTAGACTCCGAGATAACTACCCCAATTGATTGTAAAAATGTCGGGATATGAGATTGCTATTGCTAAGTGTAGAAAGAATTTGTCAATGGCAATTGGATGGTCACTTTTGCCGTAAAGACTAGGTTTACCATCATCGCGTTCGGTTTTTTTCCATACATATCCATCATTCTTATAGAATAGGGAACCATTCACGATGTACAACGCATCAGGGATGTTTTCATAGAATTGTTCAGTGGTCCAGTTTTTCTTGCGCCTAAACTTGTTATAGTATTCTATGATTTTTTTATCACTTGGTCCTTCATACGCAAAAACGTAGCAGAAGGTATAGTCTGCTTTCTCTCCAGTAGCGAATGGATTGATTTGTGGTTTTAACGCTTTTACGGAGCAGATATTTGTAAGAGCTTCTTCGAATTTTTCCCATGTAAGGTTAGATTTTATCTCAACCGTAGCTTTGACTCCTTCCGCAAATAGAAGTGCAGGTCCCTCAATCATTTGTAGTTTTGGCATATCTCTGCGGTAAATGACAACATCTTGCTGACGGGATTTTGTTCCGCTAGAATCAGTAATCTCTCCGCTAAGTATTTCATGTGTTGATGGTAGGAAGAGGTGAAGAGCCTCACGCACAAAGCGTTCTCGAAGATTGCCCAATGCGGTTGGAGAGCGAAGAGTTTTCGAGGCTTGATAATAAGCTGAGAGGACAGAGAGTGTTCCTCGTAGATATTGTTTTAGTCCTTCATGCATATTTCATATATTACCCAAAACCTCTAAAAAAGAATTGTTATAGAACACACGCAATGTTATTTTCTGCTACTTGCTTTGATTAGGTTTAGCCATTTGTTTCTTCCAAGTTTTAAGTTTAGTTTTGCCTCTTCTGCTGGTGTTTTTTCGTTTAATGCCATGTGCGGTCGTATGAAGTTGCAGTAAATTCTAAGATCATTCATTGTCACGTGCTTATCCTTTTTCAATCATCTCATCAACACAGAGTTGGTGGTATCCGTTAGAATGCTCTATATCTATTGAGCAAAAGAAAGAATTTATTGTTGGACAAAACTGAGGTTTTGCTCTTTTTTCATATTTGGTTCATATAGTGAAAAGGTATGTTGAAAACAAGTTTTTTCTCAACAAAAAACTGTGCTAAAGAATAAGTTAGTGGTGGCTTGGCGCTTTTCCCCCACAAACCCAACCCATCTTTGCTTTAACTTAGGAGGTGATCCGGCCGCAGGTTCCCCTACGGCCACCTTGTTACGACTTTTCCCTCCTCACAGAGCCTAGATTCGACACAGCCACAAAAGGACCAAGCCTCATCCAAACC
>CAYFTS010000211.1:0-1968 GCA_964346135.1 uncultured Candidatus Bathyarchaeia archaeon
CATGCCTACACGACGGCGGGAAACTACACTGTAAGTCTAACAATCACCGACAGTGAAGGATTAAGCGACACTGAAAACAAATCCATTATTGTTCAAACGACTCCTGTTTACATCCACGACGTAAGCATAATCAGTGTTACCCCTTCAGACACCGAAGTAAACCTCGGTCAAACAGTCAACATCACAGTAGTCGTAAAGAATAAAGGAAACTTCACCGAAACCTTCAATATCACCCTTTACTACGACAACAACATTATCGGAACACAAACCGTTACTGACCTTGCTCCAAGCGCGAACAAAACCTTAACTTTCAGTTGGAACACTGCGGGAGTAACATCAAATAATAACTATACAATAAGAGCTGAGGCAAGCACAGTTCAAGGAGAAACCAGCACAGATGACAATACAAACGCCGACCGCATTATAAGAGTTAAAAGCGAAACTATCTCGCAACCGTTCGACTGGACACCAATATTCCCATATATTCTCCCCGTAATCGTCGCATCTTTATTTTCTCTAATTGCAGGAATCACGTGGAAGAAAAGAGGCACAAAAGTAGCGGGCTTCGAATTCTTTGATGAAATAACAGGCGGAGGCATCCCTAATAGGTATTCAACAATGATCATTGGAGGCGCGAACTCGGGAAAGAGCGTGCTCTGCCAACAATTAGTCCAATCCTATCTCAGTAAAGAAAAACCATGCATTTATGTTGTCTATGATTCCTTCCCATATGAAGTGCGGAAAAACATGAAAAACTTCAACTGGGACACAGCAACATACGAAAAACGAGGTATCTTAAAATTCGTAGACGGTTATTCCGCTATGGCAGGTGTAACCAGTAAAGAAAAAAACTCTGTTGAACACCCATTCTCATTTTCAGACCTCGGTATCGCAATATCCATGGCTATGGGTCAAGTTAAGCAGAAGTCACCCAAAGTCTTCCTAGACTCTACAGCGCCTCTCTTCACACGCCTTGAAACCTCCACAGTTGTTGAATTCTTACAAGACCGCAGCGCAAGAGTGAAGGGCGGTCATGGCACTTTCTTCTTCACTATAGGTGAGGGAACAGTCCCGTCAGATCTCATGAGCAAGTTAGAAGAAGTCATTGACTGTATTATCCAGTTGTACGTTCGCGAGGTAGATGGAAAAATTTCAAGAAAACTTCGAATCAAAAAATTAAGAGGGCGAAAATTCGTTGACTCTTGGATATCATTCGAAATCAAACCAAAAAGAGGATTAGTCTTATACCCTCCGAAAGGCTGGTCGAAAAGTAAAAAGTGAAATCAAAACGACGATCAATCATTAAGTTCTGCTGATTATACTTTCCTTTGGAAATATTTCGATGCCACTTTTCAGTATTTTATATGGCCTAAGTTCATGATCATGAGCAACCCCTCGCATCTTTTCAATTTGAATAGCCCTGATAATTCTTCCACCTTCTGTAAAGCGATGGAAAATTATGACTCCATGTGATAGGAATTCTTCGGTCCGCACCTGTCTCTCAAGGCTAGTTGCTCGAAGTTCAGTTGTCATTAAGCTAGTAGCGTCCAACTCTGTAACAGCTTCCATTAAGTCCAGTATAGCATTCTGCCGTTCTGTTTCATCTGGATATTGAATCATCGTAGTAGTAATGGGATCAATAACAATACGTTTCACTTTTTTTTCTTCAACTCTATTCCTTATGACTTCTATCAAACTAAGCATACTAAAATTTCGTTTTCCAATGTTGATTTTACCGATACTAACCTCCCCAGGAAGAGTTCGAATCGGAGAAGCATCAACTAGTATCAATTTACCTTCCTTTTCCAATTTTTCAATATCCCAGCCAAAACCAGCCATATTCTCTATTAGATGGGCGGGGCTTTCACCAAGAGACACATACATCCCTGTTTCGCCATACTTCTTTGTACCATTATATAGAAATTGAACCGCAAACGTTGTCTTTCCAGACCCAGGTCCGCCACATAC
>CAYFTS010000212.1:0-20990 GCA_964346135.1 uncultured Candidatus Bathyarchaeia archaeon
CGTCTGAGGGAACCAGTGTTTTCAAAGATTTTGCGAGGCTGTCTACATCCTTGAAGCTCTGATGCCTAACCATAACTCTTCCTTTGAACATGAGAAACCCAAACTCACGTTTTTCAATAAGAGTGGGCGCTTTGATGCTAGATGAATGCTCCTGATAATATTCTGAGAATTTATTTTTAACAAACTTTTGCGTTTCTATCTTTTTCACGCTCACTCTACCGGAGCCTCTGCCTTGATAGTTCTCAGTTTCCTTCGATAATAAACAAGTGGATGACGTATTCCTCTGCATATTTCGTCCATGCCCGCGCAGACTCCATGAGTGCGCAGTGTGTCGCATCTAGGTGGAATATACTTTGTTCGTGAGCCTCGATCACCAGCTATGTGTTCCACTTGATAACGGGTTAGTCTTTCTTTGAAGTCGGAGAGCGAACGGTAAAGATTGACTACTTCCTCTGCCGTCATGCCTATGTTTGTCAGAAAAGATGTTAACGTGAAACGACCTATGTGGGAAAGGTGATGTCCAGAAGTTATCTCATCATACATGTGTTTGACGCAAGGTGGAAGAGCGGAAATGACAACCTCTTTAGGGAATCCTTCCAATTCGATCTTCCCTTTCTGCTTCGTAAACGTGTGTTTCAAACGTTCCATACGATCAGCAACATTTTGTGGCAACGCAACTTTTTCCTTCACATCCAGTTTTTTTTCGATGTGTGCCCGCACCTCCTCCTGCAAAAGTCGGGCTGTGTCATCTTTTGTTAGATAAACTTCTCCGTTAAGCACAACTCGGTTAACAAGTTTCCACTCTTTAGCCTGAAATCCTGTTGCGTTTTTTAAATAGTCTGCAAAGAACAATGCAAATTCGTAGGGCGGTTTATTGTCGACTGGTCTAATTTTCCAGTTAAAGGCTCTTGTGATTTCCAGAATTTTGTTTTTATTTTTTTCTTCTTTGAGTAAGTTGTAGCTTCGTTTTGCTTCAGCTAAGGCGTATCTTCTCTTCATGAGCTTGTCGGCTGTGGAGGCTACCATCATCACTGCAACTGGGAACGAAGAGATTTCGATATCTACTTTGACTAACTGTTCGCTTACGAGGGCGTAGAGAAGTGCTTCCTCTATTCTGTGCTCTGCTCTGTTTAATATAGGTTCACTTATATCCTCGATTTTGAGCTCTAACCCCTTCACATATTCAGCTGCCTCGTTGATGAAGGGATACTTAGCCAAATCGCTACTAGTGAATACCTACCTCCCCTCCGGGCTTTCGTGTTACTCCACCTCTATGCGAGGAGCCAAGTAAAACGTTAACTTTCCCTCTTTTGGCTGTTGCTGGAAATCCAAGCGAATTGGCATGTCAGTGGAGAACTCAATGGTGGCTACCTCGGAAGTTGCGGCTGCAGCCTTAACAATGTCAGAGAGATAACTTAAACTAAAGGTAGCTTTAGACTCCTCCTTAGCTTCCAAGTCTAGAAGAGCATCACTTCCCTTCTTCATCTCAATTGTGGCTCCCATGATGTCTCCAGCCGCGCGCATCACAATTTTTTCTTTATCTATCTCAAGGCGGACATGGTCACTCACCAAGTTGGCGTCTTCAATGGCTTGAGAAAGTCCATCAGTCGTGACCTTCAACTTTACGTTAAATGCGACTTTCGGGGTTGGAACCTCCTCTTCCACAGCTTCTAAGGTGGGCATGTTGAAAGAACGTACATAGTTTCCAGTAATCGTTAATTGTAGCCGCCCGGTTTTCTCATCTAACGAGAGTTCCACAGACTCGTCCTTTCCAGTTCTTCTCAATAACTTGAGCATTTCACTGATGTTTAGGCACATTTTCATGGGTTCGCTGCAAGCGTACTCGTCGAACACGGTTTTTGGCCACTCGAAATCAACCATGGCTACACGTGAAGGATCCATGGCGCGAAGCTTAATTCCTTCAGGGTTAATGTCGAAGGTAGCCTCGTCTATTAGGGTTGATATGGCGCTGATCATGTCTTTCAGAATTTTTGCGTCTGCCATTTTGGCTTTGAACAACTGTAAACCTCCTTTAACGCTATTGTTAATTGTTGTCTGGGTTTTAAAGTTTGGTGTTTTGCGTTTTGTTAGAACCATTAATGTATGCTAGTTAGTTTCAGCTTTCCGTAATAACCTTTAATCCACGAGACTTTAGAGGTTCGATGACGCTTGGTCTACTGAGAACGGCGAGCAAACTGTAACCGATCACAGCTATAGCTACCAGGCTACTTATAGTGATGCTAACCATCATCGCAGCCCATTCTGGCAAGCTTAATCCAAAGATGTCTGGTGGTGGAAAGAACAGCCACAAGTATCCTCCGCCCACTATGACGCCGATAGGCAGAGCACCAACTATGCACGCCAGCAAACGTCTCTTTCTGAGCAACAGGATAAGACTTGCAGCAATCAAGTTCGCAATAGGGCCAAACACCACATCTACTGGTCCAAGGAAATAGATTGCATTAGTTAAGAAGCCACCTATAGTCACTCCAGCTATCACTGGCCACCCCAACAATGCTGCTAAAGCAATCATGCAATCAGCTACCCGAAGCTGAACTGGGCCATATACAGTCGGATTGCCTATTGAAAACATTTGAACAACATTGATAACCACATACAAAGCCATGAAAATCGCTGTTAGACTTACATCTCTGCTGTCCATTCTTTTTTCACCTCCCTAAACCCGGGGTTTATTATTGGCGGAACGGGTGGGAGGAGCCCACTCACCCGCCAGAAACATTTCCGCTCTCTCTGGTTATTTAAGCATTCCGACGTCTAAAGGCATTTAAATGCTTATAACAAACTTTTGCCAATTGTTAGGACTTGATGGTGGAAAGGTATGAAGTTTATTCAGGATGCTTTCGGTATATCAAAGCTTATTCTAATCCTGCTATTGTTGATCTCCGCTACAGTTGGAGGAGTCTTATCTTATATGTGGACTGAAGGCTATTACCAATCTATTGGCTTCCAAATTCTCGAGACCGCCACCGTAACCATAACCAACGTAGCCTTTGATCCTCAGGACCCAACCTTTTTCAACCTCACTATTCTTAACCCATCTTTCTCTCCCTCAAGCGCCAGCGTCACACAAATCATGACATCCACAGAAAATAATGTTCTTCACGACGTAACGACAGTGATTCCTTCGCTTCCCGTCGCACTGTCAATAAGCGAATCCAAAACCTTCAAGTGTATTTGGAACTGGACAGACTACACAGGCCAAGACATAAAAGTTCATGTCTTCATTGCCGATGGGACTGGTTCAAACTTAGAAAAATCAGTGCCGCTCGTAAAACTTACTATCACCGATGTGGTCTTTAACTCCACGATAAGCCTAACTAACTTCAATGTGACCGTTCAGAACTCTGTTTCATCTGCCATAGATGTTGATGTAGCTAGGATAACTGTGAGCGTAAACGAAACCACTCATGAAATAAATGTTACAAATCCAGCGCTTCCCTACGTGCTTAGTAAAAACTCCACAATAACATTTATGTGCTCATGGAACTGGACCAGCTATCAAAGCATAACAGCAGAAGTCGCTGTACACACTGTGCAACAGTTCAAAATATCATCTTCCACCGAAATTCCCTAAAGGCTAAAGCGCAGTCAAACATAATTTCATGTGTGCATTTCTACATCATCTCAAAAAACTGTCCAACTCTCTTCGCCAAAGCCTTCTTATAAGCGAGCTCTGCCGTGACAGCGTCCTGAATCGCTAATCCGGTGGAAACGAAAACTGTTATTTCATCTGAGGAGGTTCTACCCTGCTTCAAACCAGCCACCACCTCGCCAATTTCACCCCAAACATTTTGCTTCGTTACGATTCCCTTTGCTAATGGGACGTTAATCTCGCCGCTGTGAGACGCTTGTTCCCAATCGTCAACAACAAGTTTTGCCCGCGTTAAAATAGCTGGATCCAACTCTTCTTTTCCCGGTGCATCTGCGCCGATGCAGTTGAAGTGCATACCGGAAGCAATCCACTCATCCAAGACGATGGGAGTCTTAGATGGCGTTGTGGTTACAACTATGTCGGCTCCTTCAACGGCTTTTTTAACGCTTTCCACTGAAACCATTTTGGTTCTATCATTGCACATGGGTTTCATTTCAGCCACATATGCGTCCCTAGTTTTCTTGGTTCGACTCCAAACTCTAACCTCTTCAAGTTTTCCATAAAGTGAGAGAAGCGCCATCAATTGTGTTCTAGCCTGTGCGCCGGCACCGACAAGACCCACAACTTTGGAGTCTTTTCTAGCGAGGTATTTGGCTGCCACTCCTCCAGCAGCGCCGGTTCTCAGATCAGTGATTTTAGTGCCTCCCATGATCGCTATCGGTGCGCCATTCTTGGGGTCTACTAGGATGATGGTTGCCATGACTGTGGGAAGGTTGTATTTGTTTCGATTTCCTGGGTGAACGTTGACAATTTTGACTGCGGAGACGTCTGGGTGTTTAATGTAGGAGGGCATAACTCTTAGGTCACCGTTATATTTGCAATAAAACAAGTAGAGCTTCGCAGGCATTTGAACGTGACCTAAACCTTTCTCTCTGAACGCTGACTCAACCACTTCCATGACTTCATCTATGGACAAAAGTTGTTGAACATCTTTCTCCGTCAACAACAGTATTTTCATTAACTATCCACTAGCCAATCAGTGTTCCCTCGTTTGGGTCCTTTACAATTCTCTCAAATTCTTCCATCAACCGTTTCGTGACAGGTCCCCGTTTGCCGTTGCCTACAATTCGTTTGTTTATCTCTCTCACTGGCACAACTTCCGCTGCAGTTCCTGTTAAGAAGACTTCGTCTGCGTTAAACAACTCGTTAGGTGTGATGTTCCTCTCCACTACGGTGTAGCCTAAATCTTCTGCCAGTTTCATAACTCTGTTTCTTGTTATTCCAGCCAATGCTCCTGTAGAAACGGGAGGAGTGACAACTTTTCCTCCTTTCACCATGAATATGTTGTCACTGCTGCCTTCGCAAACGAAACCTCTCTTATCTAAATATATCGCCTCATCTACGCCAGCAGTGTTTGCTTCAATTTTAGCTAAGATACTATTCATATAATTCAATGACTTCACCTCATGAGAAGTTGCATCCACTGAGTCTCTTTTCACCCAAGAAATCGTGGCTGTCATACCTTTTTCCTTAGCTTCAGCCCCGTAAATTTGTATCATCGGCTCAGCAATAATAATAACTGTTGGTTTGGGGCATTTTCTTGGGTCAAGTCCTAGGTCTCCTTCACCTCGCGTAACAATCAAACGGATGTAGGCGTTTTTAAGATTGTTTTTCTTGAGTGTTTCTAGCACAGCTTGTGTCATTTCACTCTTTGTTAACGGTATCTGCAACATTATAGTGTGCATGGATTGGTACAGTCTGTCCAAGTGTTCTTTAAGCTTGAACACGACACCGTTGTAGGCGCGTATTCCTTCGAAAACTCCGTCTCCGTAGAGTAAGCCGTGATCGTAAACAGAAACTTTGGCACCTGATTTTGGATAGAACTTTCCGTTGATGTAAATGAGAAGCTCCTTTGCCACGTTTAATCCTCTCCAAACTCCCTAAGAATATGCCAGCGACTTTTGATATAATTTTTGCATTCTCATCTGAAAAACCTTGGTCTCTCAGACAAACGTCTCGGAAGCGTTAGATGTTTAAACGGCATATTCTTAGTTTTCTCCTTCACTTCATCTATTAACTTTTGAAGCTGCAGTTTCCTGAGTTCTCTAGTCTTTCTGTCCCTAACTGATAAGGTGCCTGAGTTCAGTTCTTTCTGCCCGATCACGAGCACGTAGTTAATCCACTCTGTTTCTGCCTCTCTAATTTTCTTTTGAATCGTTAGAGGGCGGTCGTCTAAATCAACTCGTATACAATGCTTCTCAATTTTATCAACTGTTTTTTCAGCGTCTTCAATGAATCTGTCGGAGATTGGTATCACCCTCACCTGCGTAGGTGAAAGCCAGAGCGGTAATATCGGAACTTTTCCCTTTTTTTGTTCTCTATAGGCTTTTTCCAGCATAGCATACACACATCTTTCGATGGCGCCGCTGGGAGAACAATGTAAAATTAATGGGTGACGTTTGTCTCCTTTCTCGTCAACATAGGTTATGTCATATCTTTCAGCGTTTTCAATGTCAATTTGATCTGTTGACAGTGCAGAAGCCTTGTCCAGATTATCCACGAAATTGAACTCCCATTTTAGCACGAAATAGAAGAATCGTTCCTTCCACATCTCCACTAACACAGGCTTATTCATCTGCTTTATCAAGGAAACAATGAAATCCCTGTTTTCTTCGAGAAAGTCTTTGGTAAACCGTATTGCCATCTCATAGTCATCTTCACCTAGCTTTAAGCCTTCATCCAAAACTTTTCTACACAATTTGAATCGAAGGAAGAACTCTTTTTTCGCTTGATCTAAGTCAGCGCATAAAGCGTGACAATCTGGCATCGTGAATGCTCTTAGTCTTCTTAGCCCTGCGAGTTCTCCGCTTTTCTCTCTCCTGAAACTATACTTTGTTAGCTCGTAGATTCTGAAGGGGAGCTGTCGATACGAAAACTGGGCGTCATGAGCAATGAGAAACTGACCGAAACAAGCGCTGAACCTCAAGAAGAACTCTTTTTCACCGGATTCCAACACGTACTGTCGCGCTGGAAACCTGTCAAGATAGTTGACTAGGCTTGGATGTTGGAAATCGTACATGACCGGTGTCTCTACCTCCATGGCTCCGTACTCTGCTACTTCCTGTGTCACAAACTGTTCCAGCAACGATTTTATTAGACGTCCTTTTGGGTACCATCTAAAATTGCCTGGGTCGCTGCCGGGCTCATAATCAGCGATTTCCAGTCTTCTCATCAGCTTTACGTGAGGTGGGACCTGTTGAACTGCCCTCACCTTCTCAAGTTCATACTTCACAAACTTTTCAAGATTAGCGTGCTTAGAAAAATCGAACTCCTCAACTGGGATCATCTTTCCGTCCGTTTGCATGATGAACCATGAAGGCTTTAACTTCTCTTCCGCTTTCAAAGCCTTTGAGATGATTTCTTTCTCCTCGGCTTCGGTTGACAAAACCACTTTGGACTGTTCAGCTAGGGGATGACCTTTGATGGAGATTGAAAACTGCTTACACCAACCGAAAGGGGTTCGGTGGGTTTCAATTCCAATCTCTTTTGCGTATTTTTCCATTGCTTTTATGACTTTTAAAGCGTTAACTGGTTTAGCTAGGTTGCTGCTTAAGTGGGCATAGGGGTATATCAGAACTCTGTTAACTTTTAGTTGTTTAAGAGACGTTTTTACTTCTTCAACTGCTTTTCTGGCAACCGCTTCATCGTCTCCTTTTTCAACACAGGTGAACAACACCGCTAACTCTTCGAGTCGCTGTTTCTTTTTGTCAGATTCCTCCGCCATCGCTATCTCTTTTTCTATTGGCGTGTACTCTATGAAGTTGGAGTGCAGTTGAAGTATTCTCAGCCCATATGCCTCCACTTTTCTAACATCTTCTCTTTCCTCGTCTCCTTCTTGAATTCTTTGTAGTGATCTTTACAGAGGTAGACTCTCCCCCTTCCCCTTCCACCTACATTTAACCCAGCTCGACTCACCTTTTCGTTGGAAAGGGAGCGAACTGCCTGTTTGCCGCATCCAACCACGCTGCAATTGACGCCCTTAGCAACTCGACCCAACTATTATCCCTCCAACAGTCTAGTATTAAACAGTTAATCGCTTAAGCCCTTTCTCATAAATTCTAATAGCCCTCTTATAGGTTTCTTCTTTTTCCCCAAACACCTCAGGTCCCAAACCCTCCACAATAAAAGAAGCAGCAGCTGATCCCACGCATGCGCACCACGCTGGATCTTTGCCTTGAACGTGTTCGGCTAGGAAAGCGCCGATAAAAACATCTCCAGCGCCCGTCACGTCTTTAACCACTTTTGACTTGCATGCAGGGATTTCATGGAGTTCTTCATCGAAAAATAATGTGGACCCTTTCATACCCTTAGTTACCACTATTATTTTTGCTCCACATTCATGAATCTTCTGCACAGCCCGACGAAAGTCGGATAATCCTGTTACTGCTTTGATTTCATCAAGCGATGATTTGTATATGTCAATTTGTCGGAGAATCTGTGGGTCTTTCCATTTCCCTAACCGCACATTTCCTTGTTCATCAAATTTTCGCACGAACCCTTGTGGGTCTAAAGAAAGAATAGTCGTTAATCCTCGTAGTTTTTCGATAACACCGTGTGACAACTCGTTTGCGATGGGCGCTACGTGAATGGCTTTGGCTCGCAGAGAATTCGGCACATCTTCTGGATAGATGGGTGGGGCTTGATTCTTCAGTTGGAGTTGTCGCTTGTGTTTTTCATGTTTTAGAAGGAATCTTGTTGTTGAAGCGTCTCTAAAATGCTTCAGTCCAGATAAATCCACTCCATTAGCTTTTAGCCACTCAATATACTCGTTGGGAAAGTCTTCTCCCACCTTAGAGATCACTGAAACCTCTGCGCCTAGTTTTCTCGCTGCAAGTGAAACATAGGTTGGAGCGCCGCCTAGTGTGGGCTTAGAAGTGGCTATTGTCGGCGAGAATATCTGATCAATCGCGAAGTGTCCAACTGTGACCAAATCAAACATTGTAAGAACGTAAGGTATATGAGCGTAGGGTTATAAATCTGTTCTAACATCTATTAAGGTTGAGTGAACACCATTGCCGGTGAAACGCAAGTCACGAGGCAGATCTAAAGGAGGTAAAGGAAAAGGCGCTCTAGTCCAGTGTAGCAGTTGCGGCCAACTGGTTCCCCGCGACAAAGCCAAGAAAACATCTCGCCGAGTGTCCATGGTCGACTCAGCCTTATACAAGGAGCTTCGTCAAAAAGGTACCTACATGCCCAGTAGACTTGAGACAAGATACTACTGTGTTTCGTGCGCTGTGCACCGTGGCGTCGTCAAGGTGCGCGCGCGGAATGAACGGAAAACACGGACTAGAAGAAGGCGATTTAGGCGCTGACCTTTTAAAAGCTAACTTGAGATTTGTGGAAATAAATCACCCGTTGAAGCACGGTTAGATTCGTGAGAATTGCGAGAAGGATTATGCTCCACCCTAAAGCATCCAGCCAAATGACGCTGAGAAGGCTTGCTACTGCCAGTATGATTAAGCGTTCGGCGCGCTCAGCGATACCCACTGTTTCCATTTTTACTCCAGCCGCCTCAGCTCTAGCGCGAACATAACTCACCAGTAGCGAACCGATTAGCGCGGCAAGACCCCAGAATGGGTCGCATAGCTTGCCGAGAATTATGCCGCCTAAAACAACAGCGTCAACATATCGATCTAACAGAGAATCAAGGAAACCACCGAAAGCTGTGGTTTCTCCGTAAATTCTTGCGAGGGCACCGTCTAATGCGTCGCAAAAGCCAGAGGCTAGAAGGAATATTGTAGCTGCTATTAGAAGAGACGGATTGGATAGCGAGTTTCCATATAGTAAAGCTGAGATTATTGCGAATAACACTCCTATGCCACTTACATGATTTGGAGTTAAGCCTACGCTGTGAGCAAGCTTCGCTTCGTAGGATATCCAGAATTGAAACCTTTCCTTCAGCCTTGTGAGCAACTTGTCTCTATCCTTCCACAACTTTATGATCACAATGTTTATTTAAAAAATCTCTCTGTAAAATGAAAACACGGAAGGACTTACATGATCCATACAACTCCGTTAAGAATAAACTCCAAAATGGCAATCGGATTAAAGGTGGATTTACCTGACTCGCCGCCTCTCGTAATGATTATAGGACAAACAGGATTCGTCATGTGCGGTTTCCTCAACATGGAAGCAGCGGAGAAACTGAACGTAGTTGTCGCCACTGTAAGTGGGGTCAAAAACTTTGATGATGTTCTCCAGGCGAAGGTTAAGGCAGTTACGTCCATGGCTGAAAAGAAAGGAATAAAAGTTGGAATGAAAGGAAGAGACGCCGTGAAGCTGTTGCTCTAAGATTTAATAGGCTATCGCAACTCTCACCACGTGCTCTGCCTTTCGTCCACAAACCACACATTTCCCATCTACTTTCTCTTCTATGTCAACGGGCACTCCTAAAACTCGCGCGTCCACCTCTTCCTCCAGTCGATGACCACACTCTGCGCGGCTACACCATAAGACCTCAACGATGCCAGCCCTTTTCCGCAACAGTTGTTTCGCTTCCTCTAAACTTTCAACTCTGTAAATGTGATTTTCCATCCATTGCCGAGCTTTCTGCCACAGGTCTTGTTTGATTTCACTAATGAGTTTCTGAACAACTGGCACAAGCTCGCTCATTTTACACGTTTGTTTCTCCAAAGTGTCCCGTCGAACAATAGTCACTTCGCTTTTTTCTATGTCTCGTGGCCCCACTTCAATACGTATGGGGATACCTCGCAACTCCCAATAATAGAATTTAGAACCTGGAGTCAAATCTGTTCGTAGATCCAATTCGACTTTGATCTCTGCCTTCCTCATTTTTGAGGTAATGTCTTTGCACGCTTTGTTGATGTGTTCCTCTTTTTCTTTGTATAGAATAGGAATGACCACAACATGGATGGGTGCAATATTTGGTGGCAACACTACTCCCTGGTCATCACCGTGGGCGCTCAAAACAGCAACTATAGCTCGCCCCGATATTCCATAGCAGGTCTGCCAAATGTGTTCCTGCGTTCCCTTTTCAGTTTCATAGGTGATGTCAAAAGCCTTAGAGAAATTTTGACCCAAGTTATGCACAGTTCCTATCTGAAGACACCTACCGTCTGGGCATATCATGTCAAATGCCAAGGAATAAAGCGCTCCTGGAAACTTATCCCAGTCTGGTCTCCGTGAGATGATGTAGGGAACACCTAACTCATCAAAGAACCTCTTGTAAACTTCAACGGCCACCTTCACCTGTGCCTCAGCTTCCTTTAGCGTGGCGTGAGAAGTGTGGGCTTCTTTAAAGGTGGCTACCTCTCGCATTCTTATGATGGGGCGTGTAGCCTTAGTTTCATAACGAAATATATTAACAATCTGATAGAATTTTTTTGGCAAATCTGCGTGGGATCGAATCCACAGCTTCAGCATTGGCGCTATAACAGTTTCGCTTGTTGGTCTGAGGGCATACCTTACCTTGAGAGGTGTTGAGCCGCCTCGGGTGACCCAGAAACATTGTTCCTCAAAGCTTCCTACGTGAGCAGACTCTTTAGCCAACGATGTTTCAGGAATCATGAGAGGAAACAACGTTTCGTCATGTCCAGTTGAATCGAGCAGGTCACGCAGGATTTGAAAAATATTTCTTCGGATTTTAAACCCGTAGGGCATCCAGACTCCGCAGCCCTTGATTGGATATCGGTAGTCCATTATTTTCGCGTCTATCAAGACGTTTCGAAACCAGTTGCCGTATTGTTTGCTCCATTTTTTTCTTTTCACAGTTGGCATTGTGCGTCACCGTTTTAGCTTGCAACAACATTTATTTTGGCATCGTTTAGGTATTAGTGATGCCTCAACTAATTGGTTAGGGTATTCATGCTGATACTTCATTCTTTAGAGGATTCGACTTATTTCTGTCTTACCCTTTTGGTGATAATATTATTCCCTCTAACACCATTTCCACAACAGGTACGGCATCGACGATAGTTAGTTCTCCCTCATATGAGCCCAACATCTTTTGCTCCTTATACATACCTGTGCTGTGACCTACAAATGTACCAGAAAAACCATCGGGTGTAACTACACTGCGAAATGAACCTTCAAAGGCACCTTCATCGACTGTTAGTACAAATTTCCCATGATTAACACCATCACCAGTCTCTAGGTTAACGGTTTCGTAGCTCACTAGCCACATTGTGCCCGAGATGTCGCCGGTAACAGTTCCATCCGATTCTGCACCCATGACGTGTTGGACATTACCCTTCGTAATCCAGACTTTACCTAGAGAAATATTTCCTGGGACGAAACTTGCTTCTGCTGTAAACGGAGTCTTTGTTGCTGGTTCAGCTATTGTTGGTGCTACTACAAACAACGCTGATAGAACCGTAACAAACAGCAAGACTTTCTTCAGTTTTTCTCACCTCCTTCTCCTATTTCACAATAACTCGTTATTTCATTTCAGGTTGCATTAATGATTTATGAAGAAATGTTCTATGCATCGCCGTTTGAAGTTGCATTAAAAATTTAAGGCACACACATCATCTTTAGATAAGGAAATGAAGCTCGTCAAGCTAAAAATCTTGGATTCTTTTCTAAAAGAAGCAATTGGCGGAGAATTTACGCTATACCTCTGTGATGAAGCTAACATTCTCCACCTAATCAACAAAGTGGATACTTGCAGAAAAGGAAAATTCTTCATCAAAAACTATCCAGAATATCGGAGCCTACTTCACATGACATGGAATCCTGTTAAGAAAAGATTCTACAGAACCATCGCCATATCGGCTTACACCAAAAACAACAAGTTCTTTGAAGCAAGGAAAAACCCAAGACTCATCTTGCCCGATGGGTTAACCATCTTTCTAGGACTGGGATTATGCAAATCTGAAGGAGAAGAAATTGTTGACTTTGAAACTTTCAAAAAGGAGATACGGAAAAGCTTACTCTGAAGACTTGTTCATTTCAAGTTGCATCAATAATTTAAGAAAAAGTGTTCTATTATCAGTACGATTTGTTCTAAAATGTAGCATTAAATAACATTCGTTCTACCGTATACGTAGTGAAATGAGAATGACTAGTTGGATTAGAGAAGTTATGATGAAAAGGGTCTGGAAGATTACGGTATTTCTTTTGCTTATTATTGTGGCTGGTGCTTCTATTGTTGCTGGGGTGGTTACAATTTTCCCTAAGTCAACTGTTCAAGATTTAAGGGTTGAAGTTTGGACAGATAAGAAAACATATGGAGTAAACGAAAACATAACAATACACCTGAAAATAGTCAACCCTACACTTTCACAGATTATCCTACATTTTAATTCAGCATTTCAATTCGATTACATAATATTTGATCAGGCGAACAATCAACTCTATCAGTGGTCAAGCAACAAACGTTTTGCTCAAATGCTAACTGAAATACGTGTAAGTCCTCTTAATTCCTATGAAAAAACCTTCGATTACACTAGTTATCATCCTCTCTATCCCCTACAACCTGAAACATACACCATCAGAGGAGTTGTAGTTGGCTACTTCTCTGAGAATACGACAGTAAAAATCTCAGGAACTTAATCCCTGAACTTGCAATGTTTCTTTTGGTTCTGTTATGACCCTTCCGCTTTCAATTTTGTCATCTTGAATTGTGATTGTTCATATTGATTTCAAAGACGTAAGGATTTTGTGAAATAAATGTGAGGTATGTAATGATTGAAATGTCAAAAGAGAAACCTAGAAAGAGAACTACGATCAAAGGACACTACTTGCAGGTGAGACAACGTTCAACTAGGAAGGGAAAGAAAGGAACAATACTTGGTAAATGGAAATCTGAGAAAAGAGGAAAAAGTCGAGTGTATAGGTGCAAGCTTACAGTAAGTAGGAGACTGCAGAGGTTCTGTGGACACAGGAAAGCAGGTTCCCATTGTCAAAAAGATGGAAATGGCTGTCCACAACTAATAATATCTTATCAATAGCTCTTTGGTTTAAGAATCGTGCAAAGGTTTAGCTTTGCAGTCTCTTTTAAGAAACTCAATTTTACTCCATCTCACTATGTCATTTTAAGTTGCATTAAAAATTTAAGAGAGAAGGTTCTATTTAGATTAGGATTTCCTGTAATTGTGTCATGGTGATTGAATGTGTTTGAAGGTGAAAAGACCATAGTGTTTTGGATTGGTTTAATTATTCTAGGTTTGGCTTCAGTAGGTCTTTTCGGAATATTGTGGATGATTACAATCTGGGATGGATACATAGATCGATTTTACATGCTCAAACAAGCAGTTCCAGTTATTGTGGGCGGAGTAGTTTTCATACTCATAGGACTGTACATGATGAAGTCTGGTGTTAAGAAGAAAGAATAGTAAGGTACTCATGGGTGTTACCATACCTATGTTTTCAGAATTTTAACAGTTATGTAGCATCTTCTACGGGAAAATTGGATAAACCTCTTATTACATAAATATTCAGCGATAAAACAGGAAAAGGGATGCAATAATGAAAAGTTCTAAGAGGGTTTTAGGGATCGTTGCTAGCCCCCACAATTCAGGAAACACAGCAATGCTAGTTAAAGAAGTTTTGAAAGGTGCAGAAGAGAAGGGATATGAAACAGACCTAAAATGCCTAGGAGACCTAAAAATAAACCCGCTAATCGCATCCACTTCCGACAAACAATCCGTATGGAGTCAATATTCAAACAAACCATACGGAGTAAATTGTCCCAAAGACGACATGGAGTTGATTTATCCATCTCTTGAGAAAATGAACGTACTCGTTTTTGGAACTCCTATTTACTACGACCACGTCAGCGCTCGCGCGAAAATATTCATTGATCGCCTAATCTACTATGACAAGGAAAGTACAAAGGATCGTTTTCCTAAGAATGTCTGTGCTGTAATTATAGCAACCTACGAGTGGGATAAGCCTGAAGCTTATAGCAGCGTAGTAGAGTGGATAAAACATACACTGGAAGAATATTACAAAATGAAAGTCGTTGCATCGCTGCAAGCTGAAGACACAGTGAAAAATCCTGTAGCCAATAGAGAAGATCTATTAAAGAAAGCTCGTCGAATAGGTAGGAACTTGTAGTGAAATAACATTGTATCCATTTTTTTAATATTAAGCCTGCCGTTCGTTAGGCGATTACGGTCAAAAGATTATTTTCAAAACTCGGTCGATTTTTTGCAGATTGACCACTGCAATACGCGCATCTTTCGTGCTCAATTTGCTTTTGTCAGCTAGATTGTTGAGCTTCGAAACAGCTTTGAAAAGGTCATCAAAAGCAGCTTTAACATTCAAATCATCGTTCATGTTTCTCTTAAAACTTGTAGCGATGCCTTCAACAAGTTTTTTTGCTTCCTCACTTGATTCTGCTGATTTCCTTTTCTGCAAGTTATCAATCATATTTTTAAAACTGCCCAGTTTTCGGCTTGTTTTCTTCATTTTTTTGAAGGTAAAGTTCAACGGTTTTCTATAATGTCCATAAATGAGAAAGAATCGTATGTGCTCTTTCTTATAGCCCATTTTGAGTAAATCGTTAGGATAGTAGACGTTGCCCCTGCTTTTGGACATCTTCTTTTCATCAACAAAAAGATGCGCCCCGTGAAACCAGTAATGTGCAAATTCTTTGCCAGAAACTCCCTCAACGACTGCAATGTTATAGTCATGATGTCTTACTAGGTTATCTATTCCTCCACATGCGATATCTATGACGAAACCTAAGTGTTTAGTTACCATAGCCGCGTCTTGAACGTTCCAAGCTGGTCTGCCTTTGCCGATCTCCGTGTTCCAATAGACTTTGTCGCCTTCTTTATAGCCATGCCATAAAATGAAATCTCCCATGTTCCAAGGCATACCCGGATAAGTGTCCTTGTGGAAACGGCGCTTCTTTTTTGGCCATCGACTCATGTCTAGTTTGGATAGTTTGCCGAATTCTTTGAATTTCAAAGGGTCAAAATACACGTTTCTCTTATGCCAATAAGCGTAGCCTTTTTCTAGCAGAATTTTGATCAGTTTTACGGCTTGGTCAACAGTTGTTGATGAACGAGGATTATGCGTGGGAGACTTTATTTTTAGAAGGTCGGCGTCTGCAAAGAAAATGTCTGCGTTTCTTTGCGTCAATTCTTTTATGGAAACTTTTTCCTTATCTGCTTCAGCTATTGCTTTGTCTTCAATGTCGGTGAAGGTAATTAACCGAACGATGTCATAGCCTAAATATTCTAAGTAACGTTGAAGTATATCCTCGAAAAGGAACGTGCGATAATTTCCAATGTGTGGTCGTCTGTAAATGGAGGGTCCGCAAGTGTACATTTCAACTTTTCTGTCTTCACGCGGTTTGAATGGTTCGATTTTTCTTGTTAAAGTATTGAATAGTTTAAGCAAAAAGGTTCACTTCGTCTCGTGTTTAAGGATTACCTATTGAGGTGATGCATTAACTTTTCTATAAACAGCCACTCATATCTGAAGCATCATGTGTATATGACGGAGATAACAGTTAACTTATCGACTCAACTTAGACGAGCAAAACTAGCATATTTTGAAACCACCTAGGTTAATCAGTTTTTTCTTTTGTCAGCAATAATAACCTTTCAATAAAAATTGTGTTTCGAATGCCGAAAATCAAAGATTCAATTATTACACGCGCAGTTAGAATTTCAGACAATGTTATGCTCGAAGAAAACCTTTGAGGGCATCTTTGATAGACTTGAGAAACGTATGCTTGATTTTCTCCGGTTCCTCTAAGTCTTCAAGCTGAGCAATTCTGAAGTAAGCGGGGGGATGTGGATCAAACCGAAGCCATTCAGATCTGCGGTAACCTCGAAAAGCCGGTTCCCTCTTATAGAGGGGGAAAAGCCTTTTGAAAGCGATTTTTCTCAGTGCTTCTGCCATTACTTTTGGTTGACCAACCATTTTGGCGGAGTCTAGGTCAGCTCTGCTTTCTAGGAACTTTCCGAAGAAGTAGATGAGTCCTATTGCCACCAAGAAATAGAGCCAGAAGGATAGGAAGCCGTAGAAGAACAGGTAGGGCCAAAACACGTAGAAGCGTAACAGAAATTCTGCGCTGGACAAGGAGAAAAGCACCATGGGATCATGAGCCTTCAGATGACTTAACTCATGGCCAACTACGCTTAACAGCTCGTCTTCCTCAAGTTGCGTCATGATCCCGGTTGTAACCATTATGGTTCCTAGCCCCGGGCTTGGACCCGCGGCTGCAGCGTTTGGAATGATCGTGTTGGTCACCACGATTTTTGGCATAGGAAGACCAAAATTAGTTGATGCTTTCTTCACAATCTGGAAGAGGTTCACCTTCTTAACGGAGAAATCCCCTACTTCGCAATCTATACCATAGTTTGCGAAAACCTTACCAGCCGTTTCGCAGTCGATAGGTTTGTCCACGGCGATAGTGGCATCATAGATTTCCTTTCTGATTTCAGGGATTTTTTTGGCATGTTTTTTACGGAACTCTTCGAATTTGTCGGGTGAAAAATGGTATTGTAAGAGGTGTATTTCAGGCTGGTCTTCAGTGATTTTCCAGTTGCCGATTCTAGCTATCAGTTTTCCAGAAAAGAGCGACAACAAAAACGAGACGCCTACAAAGATTATGGGCGCATACGTGCCGAATAACCAGAAAAATAGAAAGGTTAATGCCATTAAGGCGATGTAGAGGGGCAACATGGAGTCGGTGAAGATTCTTGCAGACATCCCTGTTTTTTCTCTTTCAGGAACTATCTTTTCCCCAGGCACAAAAGCAAGGTATAAAGTGGTTTTGCGGATTTCCTCTTCGAACAATTGGACTGTGAGAAACAGGTCCTCATAGAGTTGGTTCAAAAAAGATTTTGAAATACTTGGGTCGCTGAGTTTTATAGTTACTTCTATCGGGATGCTAGCATTAACAGTGACATCTACATACTGATTTGTTTTAGGAACCAAGACTCTGTAGGAAAGATCGTGCCGTCCATTATCGGTGGTAATGTGCATATTTCTGAAGGCTCTGTATTTTTTGTGTTGAAGCAGGTAGTGACGTCTCAAATATTGGGGGAGAAACTCCAAGTTTCCGGGGGGAAGTTCAGTGTCGATCGTGTAGCTTAATTCAGTTTCACGTGCACCTGTTTTTTGCAAACTAACTACCTAATCAGACTAATGTGCGAAGAAGAATTTTAAGTTTCAACTTTCATATCAATTCATTCAAATTTTTGTGAAATGAAAAGTGTACGAGTGTCTCAGAATTTATCGTAAAGTTTTTTTGGCAAAAACGACTAAAGAAGACACCTTTTCTGAACTAGTAAGGAAGAAAAATGCAAGTGATGATTGTTTTAAATAGCACGGAAAGAATATGAATATCGTATTGTCAAGGTTGCATGTGTATGCACAGTGTCTTAGACGTAAATGCAGACAGTTGGGAAAGAGAGATTTTGCACTCTGACACTCCAGTGGTCGTTGATTTTTGGCATAAACAGTGTCCTTGGTGCATCAGGTTGAACTCCATCTACAGCGAGGTTTCTGACGAATACAAAGGCAAAGTGAAATTTGCTAAACTAAACGTCTTATCAAGCAAGGAAAATCAACAGGTCGCTGTTAAATATGGAATTATGAGCACTCCCACCCTAGTTTTCTTTTGTGATGGAAGACCCGTTGAGACAGCCGTGGGCTTCAGACCGAAGGAAGCGCTTAAGCAACTAGTGGATGACGTAATTGGCAAACATCGAGAATGCATAGAAAAAAGTACAGCATTGAAAACTAGTTGAGACGTCTAACTCAGCATTTTAATATGTGAATTCTTGCGAGCAAACTCATGCGCAAATGCAGATTCTAATTCTCTTCTAACAGAGGTCACAGGTAAACAACACACCGATATTAGCGCAAAAGACAAAAATAACCCCTGCTAAACATTCATTGAGCAACCTTTACAGAGAAACAAGTGTTAAAATGAAGTGAAGGACGAGTTAGAAGATAATTGCGGGGTTGCCCTAGCCTGGTAGGGGGCAGAATCAATGCCTAAGCCTGCTAAGCCTGTGGTCCTTAAGGGCCGCGCGGGTTCAAATCCCGCACCCCGCGCCATATTGTTGGCAGATTTAAACTTACAGTTTGTAATGATGTGTTGGAAGTATATCATTCTGACGAAAACTGCAAGGTGTCAAACTGATGTTGATGGAGTAGCGTGTGCATAGTGCATGAAAAATAAAAGGGGAGGGATTAACTGGTTAGCCAGCCACAGGTTTTCTGTACGCGTAAACTATTGTTGCAACGCCCATGAATACGAAGCCTAGGCCGAACAAAATCCATGAGTAGGCTTGGGTCACAGCTGCGTCGGCTTGTCTCATCATTGCATTTGCCGTTGCCAAGTTTGCGTCTGCTTCAGTTAAAGCAATTTCTAAGTCTGCTTCATCGACTTTTGTCTGCCACTCACGCTCGGCTACAAGTGCTTGACTGTATAAATCAAGAGCTGTTTGATATTGTGTTTCAGCTGAAGCGAAGTCTCCACGCGTGTAGTACGTGTCACCCACAGATGCTTCTATGCTAGCTTGACCCGCCAGTTGAGAAGCGTTAACGTTGCTAAAACTCCAGGTAGGAAAGGCACTGGCATAGGAATCATATTCGTTAGATAAATCGGTGGCGTCCGCTTGATCTGTTGGAAATACAACAAACAAGTATGCAGGCGACCAGTAATTCAATGCGCGGCTCCAAGTTCCAACAAGTTTGGTAGGTCCAGTTGTGGCATTGACATGTTCTACGTAGATTGTGTATTCATGTGGCCAATCGCTGGATACGGCTTCTGTTGCGCTGGCTGTGAAGCTAACTGTGAAAGTCTTTGTGTCTAGCCACCCTACTTGTTCTATTGTTGACAGAGCTGAAGTTTTGTTTTGTCCCCAATCGAAGCTTACTATTACTCTTGAGACGTTCAAACCGTTTGGGTACCAATCATTCTCTACTGGTACGATGAGGTTAACAGTTGAGCCATTCCTGTAGACTACGACATATGCTCCATAGTGGCTATCATAACCTTTCTGCAGGTAGGGTGGAAGCCAAGTGAACCTTTCGATGTGTGCTTGCGCTGGGCTAGTTGCGAACATTGAAATCAAAGCGCACAGCGAGATGCTAAACACGATGGCAGTGATTTTTTTCATTTTCAACCCTTTCTGCGTCTGTCTTTTGCTTGGCATATAAATACACGCGTGTAGTACAGTTTCATGTGCACGCGCTTCCGACTTTTGTTAGTATGAAGTAAAATTATAGAGGTTTCAGTTCAATTTTTTTCAGACCTTACAGATATGACTATTTCACAATAGTTGGGCTAAACTCTACCACGCGTAAAATTCATAAATACTTCAAAAATAAAAATGTGGACTGCTTAAAGGGTTATGGTGATAGAGTTGGACTCAACTTCTAAGCCAAAACAGCCAAAGGCACGGTTTTATACGCGCCTCAATGAACAAGATTATTTAGGAATCACCTTCTGGTATGGGAAGACTGATCCAGAAGCTGAAGTTATCGTTGTGCAACTCAGACGTAGAGACGGAGACGCTTGGGAGACTGTTGGACGGTTAGCAGTTTACAGGTCGTCGAACGGGACATATTCCAAACTTCCAGAACGCAAGTGAGCGCTTGTATTCTAAACTTTGCTTCAATTCGAGTGGTTTTTCTGAAATTCATTAATTAACGATGTAGTAAAAGCTAAGAAATAGATGAGTGATAACCATAAGATGGTGATGTGAATGTCTAAGGAAGATCAGATGTTAGAGGAGTTGAAGCGAATCAGAGAATTGCTTGAGACTAAGCCTCCTCCACCTCCACCAAAAGGACTATTGAATGAGTTCATGGACTTCCTTTCAAAATACAAGGTTTTGGGTCTCGCTGCTGCTTTCATCATGGCCATATACCTCGGTGCCTTGGTTAAAGCGCTTGTTGACGACTTAGTCATGCCCATAGTTACTCTTGCCATGCCAGGCGGCAAATGGGAAGACGTCGTAGCTGGACCCTTTCGCATTGGACATTTCATTGGCGCCCTGATAACCTTTGTGATCGTGGCCTTCGTGATCTTCATAATAGTCAAGGTCACCAAACGCTGGGGAATCGAATAGCTTAAACTCCCCCTTTTTTTTAGCCATAGAAGTGTTCAACAAACAATGCGCGCTGGTAAGGAGACGGACTATGCCTGCCAGGCCTTGGTTCCGCACCAATCAAATGTTGATAAACTTTTATACTTATGAACGCTCAAGTTTCTTCTTGGCGGGTCTTAGGCGGGGGGCTAGGGGTCCCTTGAGAAGCTTGCTTCGACCGTAAACCCTCTATACGACGGGCTGACAGCCAAGGTGAGGCGTCAAAGATCGTTAAGCTCCTCTAGCTCTCTAACCATGAGTATCCGTCCCTTGGGGCTGGCGGACGTGGA
>CAYFTS010000213.1:0-2552 GCA_964346135.1 uncultured Candidatus Bathyarchaeia archaeon
TACAGCACGCGTATGGTTTCCGTCAAAGAGTACTACTCGAGTAACCTTCTGATTGCCAGTTGGAAAGAAACCTTGGCTGCACAACTTGACTTCATCTACAGCTTATCGCCTATGTACAGCCCTGTTGACACAACGATATATGTCTATCTCGACCGAGACAGCCTCATAAGCCCTTGGGACACTGCTGGGTCCATAAACAATCTTGCTACGGTTACCCTCAGGATTAACAATGCAGTTTCGAAATACTACTTGCGTGCTTCAAACCAGTTAGAGGATACGTTAAATCGTTATCAAAGTGTGTCGTTCGGGATGCGTTTTACATTCATTCTAGCATCTCTGCCCGTGTTCTTTGTCGCTTGGTACATGGGTTCAACTGTTTCAGATGTGTCTTGTAACCTTCGACGCCGAGAGATTGGTCTCTTGTTGACTAAAGGGTTCTCGCGGCGACAACTCCTTGTAATGTTTCTATTCGAGGCCGCGCTAGTCGGACTACTCGGAGGCTTGTTAGGCATAGTGTTGAGTCTCTCACTTAGCCCATGGTTTGTTTCTGCAGTGGGCGGTCAGTTCAGAGGGGTGCCTGTGATTGGACCTGACAGCATTGTCTTAACCGTTACTTTCGCCGTCATCATAACGTTCCTCTCTGCCTTTAGACCAGCGAGAAGGGCTTCTAAAATGGCTGCGGTAGACGCCTTGAAAGAATATATGTACATCGAAGAGGTTAAACCATACAAAAGATTGTGGCCTTGGACAGCATTCATTCTAGGATCTTTCAAAATCGGAGTCTTTCTATTGGGCATCAACTTCCAAGCGGAAATGGCGAAGCTTGGGTTCTCCGGAGCAAATGTCTTCCTCTTTATTCTGTTGTCAATAGTTGTTTTCATTGATGCCATACTGAATTTCATTGGACCTTTTCTGTTTTTCTGGGGGTTCACGAAGATCTTCATACATGGATCACTCAAGTTTCAGGAACTCACGGTTAAAGTTGCCAAGTTTTTGGGGGATCTAGGTGAGCTTGCAACTAAGAGTGTTAAGAGGAATCCGGCTCGTGCCGCGGCTGTCGCGTTTCTTATAGCGTTCATTATTGGTTATAGCGTTCAGATAGTTGGAACCTTGGCGAGTGAACAAGACTTCGGAATTCGTGAAACCTACTTCAGAGTCGGCTCAGACGTTAGCGTCATGTTAAATTCGCCTGCAAATGTCTCACAGATCATTAACATTCTTCACAGCAATGTGTCAGATGTCGAATCTGTGACTGCAGAATATATTTTCTGGGCATCGATGGGTCTTGAAACATATGGGAGCATGGAGTTAAGAGCTGTAGACCCCAACATGTGGCTTTCAACTGTTTACTATGAAAATGACCTATTCAGCGGCAACCCAGTTGAAACAGCCTTTGAAGAAATGAAGGTGAATAATCGCACCATTATTCTGGAGCGCAACTACGCCAAAGCCCTTGACAAGGAGATTGGTGATCTCGTCGCGTTGACTTTTGGGGAGAAGGAGACAGTTGAGTTGACAGTTGTCGGATTTTTCGGATTGGAATCAACTCAAACTTCTGATCAGATACGACCGCTTTACATTTCTAGGCAATATTGGTCCTATATTCCAGAAGGACTATACTACGAGTTTGAAAAAGATGTCAGTTATTCTTCAACCAGAATACTGGTCAATTTGGAAAGTGTCGCAGACGGCAAAGCTGTTGCAGAGCAAATTCAAGGTAGGCTGAAGGACTTTAATGTCAGTTCAGTGTCTTCTGTAGCTGAACAACTCGAGGAGCGTCAGAGCAACTTCATAATCACAGGTTCGCTTAACATTCTGCGCCTCGGCGTAATATTCATAGCGATAGCAGCTTCTGTAGGCACCGCCCTAGTCACGTTGGTCAGCCTGAGAGAAAGGAAACGTGAAGCATCGATTATGAGTGTTCGAGGGCTCTCTTTCAAACAGTTAGTGGTCATGCTTCTTACGGAAAACCTAGCAATTGTCACATTCTCTGTGTTTCTAGGTGCAGTTGTAGGACTCATAGTTGTTCGCGGAACCATTGCCTCTGCCAACGCGTTCAACATTTTCACATATACTCCCTTGAGCAGACGCATGGTCTTCCCGCCAGATGCGCTCCTAACTTTACTCATATCTTTCAGCCTCGTATTCGTTTCTTCAATCATACCGGTCATCATCATGGCGAAAATGTACGGCTCAAGATTAGAAAGGACGGTGCGAGAAGCTTGAAGGGCGCAGAAATAATCGTAAAGGACCTCATCAAAGTGTACCGCCTCGGCAAAGTGGAGGTTCAGGCCCTACGAGGGCTCAACATGTCTGTGAAAGAAAGTGAATTGGTGTCAATAATAGGACCCAGCGGAAGCGGAAAAACCACTCTGCTCAACATAATGGGTGGGCTAGACACGGCAACAGCAGGCACGGTTACAGTGAGTCACGCAGAAGTTACAGCACTATCAACTTCTCAACTTATAGACTACAGAAGAAAAACAGTAGGACATATCTTCCAAACGCTCAATCTGATTCCAACGTTGACCGCCGCCGAAAACATCGAGTTG
>CAYFTS010000214.1:0-2446 GCA_964346135.1 uncultured Candidatus Bathyarchaeia archaeon
GGCGTCTTCGTTAGACCAGAAGAGGCTTTCGACGTTGCAGTAGCTACCATCGAAATTCATAGAGATTACGGAAACCGAGAAAGCAAGGCTAAGGCTCGATTTAAGTGGCTTCTCGAGAACTGGGGTTTTGAAAAGTTTCTTAGTTTGCTGGAAGAAAAACTTGGAAAACATCTTGAAAGTTATGATGGTCCAGTTTTCATGAAGCAGAGTGGTCATGAAGGAGTGCAACCGCAAAGTCAAGAGGGATATTACTACGTGAACATACCTCTCATGGGAGGACGCTTATCCAGTGATGAAATGGTTTCTCTCGCAAACCTGTCTGATGAATATGGAAGCGGTGAGTTAAGGCTCACAGCCATACAGAACATTATCATACCTAACGTAAAGGAGAAAGACGTGCTTTTAAAACGCCTTGAAGAAATGGGCTTTTCCCTCAACGGCTCCAAGCTTCGGTGGGTCAGCATGGGATGTGCCTCTGATTTCTGCGGAAAGACTAAGAGTCCACACGCCAAAGAAACGTTTAAGGAGATAGTGGGCCACCTTGAGAAACAATTCGGCAATGAATTGTTGAACGAAGCAGGATTTAGGATACATGTCAGCGGTTGTCCCAACAATTGCTGTGCAAACTCGATAGCTGAGATAGGTTTGGCAGCCAAACTGGTTAGAGAGAATGACGAGAGAGCCCAGTGCTATGATATATTGTTGGGAGGAGGGTTTGGACAAAAACCATTCTTAGGAAGAGTCGTTGAAATGAAAGTTCCAGCGAACAGGCTGAAACAAAAGGTTGAGTTTCTCCTTCGCAACTATTTGAAGAAAAGAAAGCATGCTGAAAGTTTAAGAGAATTTTGCAACAGACACAGCGTGGAGAAATTAAAGTCCTACTTGAATTCAACTGGAGGATAAAATGTGGAGAAAAAGTTTAACTTACAGAAAATTGGTGAAAAACGCTATTCTTTAGATGCTCGGGGACTCGTTTGCCCCTATCCGCAACTACTAGCGATGAGGGCGCTGGGAGGTCTTTCCTCAGGTGATGTTCTCGAAGTGGTTCTTGATAATCCTCCGTCTGTGAGGGATATTCCGCCTGCGTTAAGAGAAAGAGGGCATGAAGTGTCAGAGGCGGAACGTGTAGAGAAAGGCACGTGGAAAATTGTGGTTCAGACCAAGAAGTAATGTTGTTGGTTCTTTCTTGAGCTGGTAGATAACTCCTCTACTTTTTTTTTAACATAGCAAAGGATGGTAACTACCGTCAGAAACTAAACACAATCAACATCTAATGTGCGCGGTGTGATCTTTCATTCAAACTCTATTGTTGCGGGTGGCTTATGAGTGATGTCATACAAACATCTAACAACACTTGGTATTTCATTCGTTATTTTCTCAGAGATTCTCTCCAATATTTCGTAGGGAACTCGTTTGGCTTGCGCTGTCACAGCATCTTCTGAGACTACCACTCGTACAGTGATGATATTTCCGTAGACCCTTTTTCCGTTCTTAATGCCTGTAGCCTTATCATTGTGTAAGACAGCGAAGTTCTGAAATGTTCCCAGGTTCCTAGTTTCCTCCTCTACTATTTCAGTAGCTTTTCTTAGGATTGCGACCTTGTCAGGAGTTACTTCACCGAGAACTCTTATTGATAATGCTGGGCCAGGGAAAGGCATTCTTTCCGAGATCTTTGTTGGGAGACCTAATTCCCGGGCAACCATTCTCACTTGTGGTTTGTATAACTCTTTCAATGGTTCTAAGATAGCGTAACCGTAAATCTCTGGGTTGATTCCAATCTGTTCAAGAACGTTATGTTGTGTTTTTATTCCTTTGACTGTTTCCACTACGTCAGCTTTTATCGTGCCTTGGGCAATGAATTTAACCTTTTCTTCCTTCGCCACTTTACCAAGGGTTTTGTAGAATGTGTCTCGAAAGGTTTTTCGCTTTTCCTCAGCATCTGTCTTCCCTTTCAAAGCTTTAAAGAACTCCTCTTTTGCGTCAACAAATCTGACTTTAATGCCTAAGTCCTTGAGTACCTTTACTACAAACTCTGGTTCTCCTTCTCTCCGCAGTCCATCGTCTACAAACACAGCAATCAGTTTTTCTCCTACAGCCTTATGCATGAGAAAGGTTGTAGTTGTGCTATCCACACCTCCAGAACAAGCGGAGATAACTTTACTTTCACGGACAATTTCTTTTATTTCTTTCATCGACTTTTCAATAAATTTTTTAACATCCAACATTTTCGATCTCCTCCAAAAGTCGCGCAAGCAGTGTCCATCAAGTTTTTAGATGGTGCAAACATACCTCCCTTCATTATCCAGAAACGAACGATTTCTTGCTTTACTCTATATATAATTTCCCCGCGCTGTTGCTGTTAAACATAGTTTCCATGTTGGAAAATGGAGAAGTCTTTAGAGAAGTGAAGAATATTTTGCAAGATAGCCTCGTTTAGTTCTAGGCG
>CAYFTS010000215.1:0-10822 GCA_964346135.1 uncultured Candidatus Bathyarchaeia archaeon
AAATCGCTGGAAGAGGCAACTTCTGCAATTATAGATCAAATAGACAAATTGACAGCGTCCAAGAAGGCAGCGTTGGATGAACTTGAAGAGATGGGTATTGTGCAGAGACGAATAAAATACAGACTTGTATACTTACCTGTCTATCTTGCTTGTTACCAAGCAGATTCAAAGAAAAGATACGTGTTGTATTCGCCTTCAATTGCTCGTAGTATGGGGATTAAAACGAAGTTCAAGCGTGTTTTTGGTGTTGCAAAAATAAAGTCGCTTCTTGAGCCACGTTCCAAATTCATCACGAGTCTGCTTAATGAACTTCTCACTGTTATTGGGCATAATCCAGTGTTTGAAAGAGAAATAAGCGATGCTGGAGTTAAAGCTAACATTCTGCGAACGAAAGATTTGCGTAAAAGAGTAAGAATAGGGTTGGAACGATTGGCAGATGAAGGGTGGATATCGGAAAACGAGTTTCAAATGTTCAGCGAACTTCTGAAAAAAGCTTAGTCACATCCGAGTATAGGTTGGCTACCACAAAGAAGTATCCACTTTCTACCACATCATTAAATTCTGTATCTTTCTCCGCGCTTAACTAATTGAACGTTTTTGCTTACTGCTCTGAAAAGTTCCGGATGTTCTGTGTGCACTGGAAAAATTCTTTTCGGTTTAATGTAACTAACTAGGTCTGTAAGTTGCTGTCTATTCATGTGTCCAGAAGCGTGGAGTTGATGAAACTTAATTTTGAAATGACTCAGCCAATTACGCATAACCTCGTCTTCGATGTCTTCTTCACTGTAAGGTTCACTCATGCTGCGAATGAAATGGCTGTTTGGATCTGGTTTTATGTCAATGAGTTCTGCGAACTGATAAAAATCCAAGTCCATAATTATTTCGCTTTGATGATTATGCACGAACTCGTGGTTCACCATTTTTTCCATGAATCTTCGCTCCCAAACGTAGTAGTCTGTCTCTTGAAAACCTCCAGTTTTTTTTCTTTTGTAATAGACTAGAATGGTTTCATCTTTCAAAGGATCTGGAAGGTGGAGTCGCTTGTCTTGTACAAGTCTCCTTAGTAGATGAGCAGTTTTTGGAGATATAGCGATTTTTCTGTCGTTATTTTTAGCTACATTGTAGAAGGTTCTGAATCTATCTGTATCTCGTCCATAGTGGGTAACAAATACTATCTTTTTTGTTGCAGAAACAATTTCGTTGCTTAGTTTCTCCACTTCTAATTCAGAGTAGTTCTGTCTACGTTCTACTTCGACCATTCTTGTACCTTCACTTATTATTGCTGTGGGATCAGACTCGTATGCTTTTTCAGCAAATTCTTCTGTCATCTCTTTCCTCGGACCATGAGCCCTAAGGTCTCCAGTATAAACAATTGCACCTTCAGACGTGTGAACTATAAAACCGTAGCAAGCAGGAATTGAATGGTCAACATGAATTGGTTCCACTACTAAATGTCCAATTTCTATTTTGTCTCCAGTTCTGAACGTTTCAAATGGGTGTTCTCCAAGATTAAAGGTACTGGTTTCTTCCATTGATTTAATGAATATTTTTGTTCCGTAACCGCAATGTATGGGAATATCTTCATCGAGAAATTTGATATGCTCTATATGATCTGTGTGAGCGTGAGACAAGAATACGGCGTCAATTTCTGGTTTAGCATAGGGAAGATCGGTGAACGTTAATTCTTTTTCACTGTAAATTCCCTTTATTTTTGGCAATAGATCGAACTCAAAGTAGTCTCCTAAACCATTTATCGATCTGGGGTTAAGCCAACCCGTAAAGTAGTCTTTGCCCATAGTGAAGGATTGTCCAAAATCAAAGAAGATTCTAACTTTTTTGTCTTCCAAAAGAATCTTGTTTCCGCCAATTTCGTTTACTCCACCGTAGAAGGTGAGGGTTGTTTTCTGGTTTTTCATCTTTCCTTTTCTTCCTATTTAGTGGCTATTTTAACTGTTTATTCCTATTCAACGACGCTTTCACTCTTCTTGCAGATGTTAGAAACTGCTAAAAGGACTTGTGGAGGCGTGAAGATGCTGAACACTTTAGTGTATTGGGCGGATCCAGCCTTTTTCACCGTTTCCCGTTTTCCTCCAGCTTCTAAGTATCCCCTAATAAATTCTTTAGCGATGGTTGCTGCTGCGTCTGCGGTGGAAATTGGAGAAACGTAATGACCTGAGTAATAGAGGAATTCAGCTAGGTCCCATGCTTGATTTCCGTTTCTCGTCGCCTGCTCAAGATCCACAAAACATGGTTTTCCATCCTTCGTGACGATTATGTTTTCAGGTTTGCAGTCTCCAAGGGAAACGCCTAGGCTGTGAGCCTCTGCAATTTTTCTTCCAACTTCTCTCACCAACGCAACTTCTGTTATGCTCTCTTCTTTGGATGAAATGATCTGTTTGATAGTTTCAGTTAGTCTTTTTCCTTCAATAAATTCCTCAAAAACTAAGCTTTGTTGTAGACTCACATAAAGAATTCTTGGAACAGGAAAACCTTGACTGCGCAAGTACTGGTTTATGGAATATTCTCTCTCTAACCTAGATCGTCCTAACACAGCAAAAGACTTAGTGCCCAGCGTCCATAACGCCAGAGGAAACCATTTGAAGCCGTACCAGTCTTTGAATTTCTTTACTACCACTTTCTGCTTTTCATGGTTTCTCTGAAAAGTTAGCAGGTAAACAAAGTTTAGGACTCCCCCAATCTCTTCAATTTTCATGTCTAATACTTCTCCGAGCGGAACAACTTTTCTAACAAAGTCTTCGATGCTAGTCTTGTCTGATAACTTTGCGAATCCGAAGGGTGTTGGTATAAACAAGTATTTTTTCGGGTCTTCAAGTTGAGACGTCAGCGCTTCGGCTTTAACCCCTTGATAAGTCTTCATAACGATGACTTCATCTTGGGTGAGGAGACTCGTCATTTTGGGTAGAACGTTGAGAATGTGATTGAGTGCAGCTCTTTGAAAGGATTTGAGGAACAGAGGAAGTCGAAATTTCCTGTCTCTGATTGTGTCGATGAGGTTGCTTGTAATCCTGATGTACCCGTTCGAAAAGGTTACATGTTTTTCTTTTGCTAACTCATTAAGGGCTTCTAAATAACCGCTCATAATTGTTTCCACATTCTTTCTCTTCACGTCTTTCCTCAACATGTTTAGAAAGCTGTGAGTGATGGGTATAAACAGTCGGGCCCTTCGCTTCATCGTTTCATACATGAAATATTCTGCCTGAATGAAAAGTTCGTGAGACAGTTCAGGGAACTCTAAAACAATGTTTTCCAGAAGCTCCCAAACGATACGTTTTTTTGCTTTGATTTCTTGGCGCCGTAGATACTCTCTGTTTGTCAAGGGTTCGTAGGGAAACGTTATTTTTTCAGCCGCAAATTCGCCTAATAGTCCCTGTTCCACATCTCCCTTAAAGGCTCGCTGATCAACCGCCAAGACAAAAACGTTGTTCTCTTTCAAAGGTTTAAGATAACTCCTTAGTCTAGGGCGATAATTGTCCAGCACAAGCAGAACATGTACATCGGTTTTTTCGTCTGCGTATCCACATGCCCATGGACCATAAAAACCAGCGGCGATGATTTGGTGGGAACCAGCAACACCTTTACACAGACCTAACGCGTTTTCTTTGAGAACTTCGTTCAAGAGGTGAACCATAATCATTCTTTTCCACAAAGACTTTAGTCCTAAGAAACCTACTTGTATGAAGCTAACTCGCCTTTAAAAACATCTTCGTTGTGAAGAATCTTTAGTTTTCTTTTCATTGTGTGTATGTATTTGTTTTGCATACATGTAGCCTCTTATGTACGTCGCAGGACCGTGTGAACAAAAAAAGGAGAGGTATTGTTGTTTATGACGGGGGTGTTGGTGATGCTGCTGGAGGTGGTTGAGTGGTTGTTGTTTTGATCGAGAAGAATCCCACAGCAAGCAGTATGAAAGCAATCCATATGATTATAAAGCCTATCAAGATTATAGTCAAAACAGCGCCTATCAACAGTAGCAATCCTGCAGTGGAAAACATATTCACTCCAGACTTCGTCGCAAGTAGATTGAATGATTTCCTGTAGAATATCGCTGTGATTATCGCGAAGACGAATGCGACGATTAAAGCAACTATAATGCTTCCAATCAAAGTCCACAGAACACTAAAGTTTGTGAAGTCTTGAAACATGGTTGTCCATTCAGCTGGATTGGTCCAGTCTATGGCCAAAGTGGTTAGCGCGAATAGAACTGATATAACAAGGACAGCTACAGAGGCTACTGCACCTACAATGGTCGTGAGAAAACCATAGAGTGCATTATTAAATATGCCTCCTTCGTTGTAGTAATCTGCTAAGCCTTTCATAGCTATTAACACTAGTATTATGCCGACGAGACTCAATATAGCAGCGTAGCCTGTCCCTAAGAAACCCAATGCGCCTATGACAAGCAATATTGCTCCGATACCACCTAAATTTTTGCTTACATCTAGATCCATTTAACTAAAACCTCGCAGAACGAGTATTTCCCATTTTAGATAAAAGCTTTTGCGCGTACATGCACTCGGAGGGTTAAAAACCTTAAAAAAAGAAGGGGGAATTGTGTTAAAACGGTAGGAGGTCTATCTACAGAGACAACTCTTCCCTTCCTTTTCATAGAAATACCAAAAAATTCTGTGCATAACGCAAAATACGTGACAACACTCTATCGCGCCAACAAATCTAAAGCAGTTTCCTTCGCTCTCTCCATAACATCTTCCTCCTCAAGCGTTTTCACTTCTCTCTCTTCCATCAATACATTTCCATCCACAATGACAGTTTCAACATCACTTCCCCGAGCCGAGTAAACCATGTTAGCGTAAAAGTCGTGCACAGGCGTCAAGTGAGGCTTCCTAAAATCCACCAATATGACATCAGCTTTCTTGCCCACTTCCAGCGAACCCACACTCTCTTCAAGCCCAAGAGCCCTGGCCCCATCAATCGTCGCCATCTTCACAACACTCTGAGCTGGCAAAACCGTCGAATCCATATAATACACTTTTTGAAGAAGAGCAGCAACTTTCATGCTCTCAAACATGTCAAGAGCATTGTTGCTAGCAGGTCCATCCGTACCGATTCCCACAGTCACGCCAAGATTCACTAAATCCATAATCTTTGGGACGCCCAAAGCAACCTTCATGTTGGCAACCGGATTGTAGGATACCTTAACGTCCCATTTAGCCATCATCTGCATTTCCTTTTCCGAGAGGTATATACAGTGCGCCGCTAGAACATCCGGCTTCAAGAAATCAATACTCTCCAGCAGTTCAACCTCGGTAGAACCATACTTCTCCTTCACCAGCTCCCCCATATCTTTTGACTCAGCCAGATGAATATGTATGCCAACATTAAGCTTTGAAGCCATATCCCGAATCTTCATCAAAAGATTAGGACTACACGTATACACAGCGTGAGGACCAAAACGAACTCTAACCCTCCCTTCAGCATATCCATCAAACCTTCGAGCAAACTCAACACTATCTTTTAATCTCTTCTCCCCCCTCTCAGCGTCTTCTCTCTCAATGATTCCAGGCGCCAACACACATCTCAACCCAGCCTTCTCAACAGCCTTCGCCACAATGTCCCCGTGGAAGTACATGTCGGAGAAACATGTGGTTCCGCTCTTAATCATTTCAAGACAGCCCAAAAGAGCGCCATCATAAACGTCTCCAGACTTAAGTTTAGCCTCCAAGGGCCATATAGTCTCACTTAACCACTTGTCCAATTCTTGATCTTCTGCAATTCCGCGAAAAATGGTCATAGGTAGGTGGGTGTGACAGTTAACTAAACCCGGAGTTGCTACTTTTCCGTGACCATCTATTGTCTTTTCAGCCTTTATCGGCGGCGCGTTTGTCTCTTTTCCTACATAAGTTATCACGTCGTCTTTTATGGCAATAAGTCCCTCCTTCACAACTTTCCTTCTTCTATCCATTGGGAGAAGGGTGCAGCCACGTATTAGAATGTCAGCCTCCAAAGTAACCTCCACCTATGTGTTTAGAAGTTAATAGAGTGACTTGGATTATTTTATTTTCTAACTGAAGAAATAGGTGGATAAACTGTTGTGCCTTTCAGCTCAGAATTTCCATTTTGAAACTTGTTTTAATCAAATGCAGTAAAAAACTGTAAAGAGTTAAATTGATGCTTTTAATCTAAACCATGTTATGACTCAAGGCTAATGCTCAAAAAGCCAGCCAAAGGAGCCTCAAAATGGTTATTTAAATTTTAGCGTCTTTCAAGTCTCGATGATTTGGTAGAACGTTTAAATGAGGCTTGTTTATTCCGTTCGTTAATTTCATGTAGATGTGGTTCAGCGACACTTTAGTGCAGTTAAGCATGTCTTCACCTTGAGGTGTGAGGTTGTACACTTTTCTCGGTCTATCTTTTTCCAAATCCCATTTGCTTCTAATGTATCCTTTTCCTTCAAGAGTTGAAAGAAGCGGATATATGGTGCTAGGTCCAAAATAGACTCCGAAGTTCTTGCGGAGGCTGGAGATCATCTGATATCCGTGCATGGGCTGGCTCCTCAGGAATTGTAAAATAACGAAGTCGAGGAGACCTCTCATGAGTTTTATCTGGATTTCTCGTGGTTTACATTTCATGTTTTTTCCTCATGTATTTTTGTTGAACGGTTGTTTAGTTATACGTGTATACAATATGTCCTCTTTCGGACATATCAAGTCTCTTTATACTCGACATCCGATATAAACGTTTTTGTGCATCTAAACCATATCAAAGCATACTTAAACATAAAAAACAGCTTATACACTCAAATAACTTAGATAAGCTAAAATTCTACTCTATGAAATATAAAAGAAGTGTTGAGTGAAAAACGTTGGAACGCGAAACGCTAATTGAAACCTTTATTGAGGAAGTCAGACAACGTTTTGCCAGAGTTTTTCTCGATGTGCTTGTGCTTAAACTCGTTCAGATAGAACCCATGTGGGGTTACAGAATCATCAAAGAAACAGAAAAGATGTTCGGGGTTAAGCTTAGACACAGCGCTTTGTATCCCCTTCTCCACTCATTGGAGATCAAAGGTTTTCTTAGGAGTAGACGAGAAGTTAAAGATGGTCGGGTGAGAAAAGTGTATGACATTTCGTCAAAAGGAATACAATTCATCGACTTGTATCATGATTTCTTGAGAGATCAACTTCAAACATTGAAATTGAAAGAATAGAAGGTAATAGAAATGAAGTGTACTACAAACAAACAGAAAAACGCTAATGAAAACGATATGGTGGAACAGGTGCAGAAACTTCTGGAGGAAAGAGGAAGCAAAGCCCTAGAAGAAGCGAAAAGAATAATCTTACAAGAAGAGGTTGAATGCAAGGAAGTCCGTGAGGCCCTAAACTACTTCATGAAAGAATACTGGCATGACCTAGCTAGACCAACTCTGCTCTCCCTAGCCTGCGAAGCCGTTGGAGGAGGTCCTGAATTAACGACTCCTATCGCTGTGCCCATGATACTGATAAGCGGCGCCATAGACATACACGACGACATAATCGACCAATCAGAGATCAAGGAATCTCGCCCAACCATTTTAGGAAAGTTTGGCAAAGATGTAGCGCTGCTCGTTGGAGATGCGCTCCTATTGAGAGGACTAACACTTTTATTCGAAGCGGTTGAGAAGGAAGCTCCGGCTGAAAGGCTTCCCGTTATCACCAATATCATCAAAAAAATGTTTTTTGAGTTGGGAGATGCAGAGGCGTTAGAGCTTCAATTTCGTGGGCGAATAGATGTTACTCCAGAAGAATATCTTCACGTTGTAAGGAAGAAGGCAGCTGACGTAGAAGGCCTTGTACGGATAAGTGCTATCCTCGGCGGAGGGACAGAAGAAGAGATTGAAGCGTTGGGCAAATATGGCAGAACTTTGGGTATGATGGCAATATTAAGAGACGACTTGACGGACATGCTTGACTATAAAGAAGCTGTGCATAGAATTAGGAAAGAATGTCTACCTCTCCCTATGTTTTTCACTTTGCAGAACCCTCAAGCTAAGGCAAAAGTAGAAGCAATTCTTCAAAAAAGGGCAATAGTAAGAAAGGATGCTGAAACAATTTTAGAGATAAGCGAAAAAACGGGCGGACTTAGCCGTTTCCAAAAACTCATGAAAAAACTTCAAGGAGATGCATACTTGCACATATCCAGCATAAAAAATATCAACAACTACCTAGAACTACTAATAGACTCTATGGTCCTGCCGCTGTAGCGAACGGCTGGATTTACTGCCAGAATCTGACAAGCTTGAAGCGCTTACGCTTCACCCCACTTCACCAGATATTTGTTCCACATATATCTGCATATAAGTCTTGTTGTACACATCTACAAAAAGTCCATTTACCTATACAGCAAGACCATTTCAACGGGCGTTTAACTGAAAATCAGTTTTACCAGTCTCAGCGACTTATTCAAAGCCGTTTTCTGTGCGCTTGCAGACTTGTAGTCATGTCGATCTTGCAAGAATTTGATCTACAATTTTCTTAGGTGCGAAGTACCACGTGACTTAACTACAATTGGTGATATGTTGTGATGTTCAAAAAAAGGCCTATGTGAGGAAGGCGAAATAGCGCCTTTTTCAAGAGGTTCAACTGATATACACTATAAAAATTATATTGGCAAAGTACGAATAATAATCTACAATGATTCTGTTTGTTAATAGTCAAGAGGGGTGAGGCGATGTCCAAAACACTTTTGGCAAGAAATTCCGTCAGTACATCAAGAGCTCTCTTTGCAATTCTTTTCTTATTGTTTAATGCCTTGAGCTGGTATTATTTAACGTGGAGAGGCATTCGTACAACGTATTTGGAAGACCCTGTCATCTTGGGCATTTACGATTCGGCGGTGATGATATCAGGCATCATTGGTTCAATTTTTTCAAATAAGATCAAGAGACTAAGACTTCTCTATATCTGGATGTTTTTAGGAATTGTAACTTCATTTTTGCCAAGCATCCCCTCTGACAATCTGTTAGTAACTTTGATTTTTTCCTTTTCACTGGGATTCTCGTTTGGATTTGGCATGCCTTGTTGCTTGGCTCTTTTTGCCGCGCACACTTTTTTCGAAAATCGAGGACGCATAAGTGGCATAATATTCTTGGCAACCAACCTTAGTGGTATTCTTATTATAGCTTTGCCAACAACTAATTCGTTAGTAAGCTCTCTAATATCCTCTATTTGGAGAGCGCTGGGGCTAGTTGTGCTCTTTTTGGCAAAAACATCGGTTGTTGCTCCTGAAAAAAGAAAGCATATTTCTTTTGCGGTTGTATTTAATGATAGATCGTTTCTTCTCTATGTCATCCCGTGGCTTATGTTCAGTTTAATCGACGGATTTGAGACTGTCGTTTTTGGAAGCATTTTAGAACCTGTTTTCTTTGATTTTCTGCGCGTTGTAGGTGCAATCATAGGCACAGTTTCTGCCCTTGTAAGCGGGTTAATGTCAGATTATATTGGACGAAAACGAGTAGTGATTTACGGTTTTATTTCATTAGGCTTGGCCTACGCGGTGATAGGTATCGCTCCTGCGAACATTATCTCTTGGTATTTTTATTCCGTCATTGATGGAATTGCATGGGGTATATTTACAGTAGCTTTCTTCTTGGTTTTGTGGGGCGACCTGTCTTCCAATAGTGCGAGCGAAAAGTATTACGCAATAGGGAGCATCCCTTTCTTCCTAGCAGATCTTATGGGTTTCCTCTTTGTTCCCTTAGCGTCTATTCCAGCAAATGCCGCGTTTTCAGTTGCCAGCCTCTTCCTGTTCTTGGCGGTTTTGCCCTTGATGTATGCTCCTGAGACTTTACCTGAAAAGAAAATTAGGCTTAGAAAACTTAGAAAGTATATGGAGGCAGCGAAGAAAGTTAAGGAGAAGTCCACAAAGGAAGAACGCTGAAAACTAGAACCGATCGATCTTTGTGGCTATCCTGTCCATGATCTTTGTAAACGGATGCTCCGGCATTTCCTCCGTGAATATGTATGTTCCACCCGCTCGCAATATGTCACAGAAACACGGAATCATCTCTACGACTGGAAGACCATATATGGCTTCTAGTTGCTTACGCATTTTTTTCTTTGCACCTTCAGAAGCAACCATTTCAACAAGCATCTTATTCACTAAAATTCCAGCTTTTTTCTCAAAAAGATCATATAACTCCCTAACCATTCGTTTAGTTCCCTCCCTGTCAGACGCATCCGTACCAGTCACCACCAACGCCACATCAGCACTAACAATAGCGTTTATAGACGAATACTGAAGCCCTGGGCTTGTATCCAAAATCACATAGTCGAATTCCATGTCATTAAGAAGGGTAGTTTTAAGCGACAAAAGACGCCCCAAAGCCTTCATCTCCCACTTCCTATCCTTCGCCGACATCTCACGAATAGCTTCGGTAGAAGGATTCGCCAGTCCAACTAAAAGCTCTCCTTTTCTAGTACGGCTTTGAGAAAGATCAACCATAACTTTTTCAACTTCACAAATTCCGTTCAAATAATCGTTTAACCAATATTCAGCGCCATCAGTTTTAAAAACAGAATGAAGACTAGGAGCGCGAAAATCCAAATCAAACAAACAAACTTTCTTACCTCTGCTAGCATACGTCGTTGCCAAATTAATAGAAAACAACGTTTTCCCTGTTCCGCCCTTATACGAGTGAAACGCTACAATTTTTTTCATTACTCATCACCCATGATTATTTTTCAATGAAAAAGTATGCTTTTCGTCCTCGTCTCTCCTTCTTAAGATAACCCATCATCACTAATTGATTCAAGTAACCGCTCTCCACTGCCCTTGCTCGCCTAGTTTGTTCAGCAACCTCCTCAGC
>CAYFTS010000216.1:0-3984 GCA_964346135.1 uncultured Candidatus Bathyarchaeia archaeon
TGAGACTTATCGCGATGCTGGCGTCACTGTCTCTTACGTGGAGCCATGTGACGTGCCTCCTCCCAATCAGATGTTTGTAGCTGATCTCTTTTTCATGACGCCCGAAGGTGCGATCCTGGCACGCCCAGCGTCTACTGTCCGCGCTGGTGAAGAGCGATTCGTCGCAGAGAGGTTAGCTGAATTGGGCGTTCCAATCCTTCGCTGTGTGAGGGGAAAAGGGGTTTTTGAGGGAGCAGATGCAATGTGGATTGGGCCAGATACAGTGGTTCTTGGAACAGGACGACGCACCAACGACGAAGGTGCGACTCAAGTCTTTAGTCTTCTTCATGAGATGAATACTGAGGTTATCCGGGTAGCCCTACCTCCTGAGGTGATGCATCTAATGGGAACTCTACGTATTGTTGACCGAGATCTTGCTATTTGCTGGCGAACTCGATTTCCTTCCTCAGCTGTTGAGGCTCTTCGAGAATATGGCTACAGAGTCTTCTATATTCCTGATGAAGAGGAAGCCATACGAGGGATGGCTCTCAACTTCGTAACATTGGGCCCACATCGTATCCTAATGCCAACGAATAATCCGAAAACACAATCTTTCTATGAAGACCTAGACATAAAATGTGTCACCGCTGAGGTGAATGAACTTCATAAAGCTGCTGGAGGGATTGGTTGTCTTACGGGTATCCTCAAACGTAAACGCGAGGCCTTCTTTTGAGATTGTAGAGGTGCACGCAACACAGAGAAAGAGAGGAAGTCTAGACGGTTTGGTTATGTGAAGATTTGCTCGTTGCATGCATGCATGAAGCCGTATATGGCAAGGGCGAATTAGACAACTTCGTATGTAAGACCGCCAAGACGCCCAAGGAAATAAGCGAGCTCATTTCAGCTGGCCACATTAGACTGGTTCGACCATGGATATTCTTCGGAGCTTCCTTTGCGCAATATATCGTAAGCACAGTAGTTCAATTCAAGCTCAACCCAGAGCTTCTTGTTCGTCGACTTAGGAGAAAAAGAGAGGGTTCCAAATTGTGGGATGAAATATTGATGCGAGTAAGCAATCTAACGGTGTTAATAGCGATACCTATCATAGCCGGGTTGGATGTAGGCAGGTTTCAATGGTCAGATCTCGACGTTCAGTTTGCTGCATTGGGCTTTACGTTCTTCATTATTTCAACGATTCTTATCAACTGGGCTATGGTAGTAAACCCGCATTTTGAACCAACTGTTCGGATTCAAAAGGATAGAGGTCATAAGGTGATATCAAGTGGACCTTACAAGATTGTAAGACATCCAGGCTATTTGGCTGGAATCCTGTATACTTTATCGATTCCTCTGATAATTGGATCCGTTTTCACTTTTATTCCAGCAGGAATCTATGCTATTTTGTTCATAATCCGTACTTCATTGGAAGATAGAACGCTCCATAAAGAATTAGATGGATACTCAGAATACGCCAAACAAGTCAAGCACAAACTATTTCCTAGTATCTGGTAGGATTTCATAAGCAATAGGCAACTGCGCGCGCGTAAAAAAAAGATGGGTTATGGAGCGGCCTTTTTGCGGCTGAGCATTATTGCCACGGCTGCTATTGCTACACCTATGATTCCTATGGCGATTCCTGCGTAGCCTATCATCATGGCTGTTTGTGGGGGAACCACAAAAGTGACGGTAACAGTGTTGCTGTCAAAAGCTGTTATGTCGTACGTGTCGCCGGCTATTCTGGAAACCGTGTAAGTATAGTCTCCAGAGTCCGATTGGATGATTGCGTCATTCAATTCGATGAATCCATCGTAGTCTCCTGCATCGGGGTATTGATAGGCAGCCGTCCATGTTATGTTTGCTGCGGAGCCTACGTTCACTGGATCGTCGCTTACAGAGAGCGTTATCGTGACCTTGTCGAAGATGCAGTACACTGAGTTGGACTCAAACTTCGTGATTCCATAGGTTGAGTCTGATATTGAGGCGACGGTGTACCCGTATTTTCCAACAGAGTTCTTTGTTACGGTGTCGTTTAGCGTTAGTGTTCCAGTAAACATGGTCCCATCATATTGATAGGTTGCTATTTTGACCACGTTGGCGGAGTCTCCTACGCTTATGTGGTCATCCGCAATTGATAACGTGACTTGCACCTTGTCCCAAATGATTTCAGGGTTGATGACCACTTGTTCGTAGATCGTTATACCGGAGCAGTCAACCCCCGTTACGGTCCACTCACGCTTGCCCACAGTGTCATATTCAACGGGGAAGCTTATCCAGCCTGTTCCGTTTACGAGGTGGCTGGTTCCGTTGACGTAGAGTATGCCGTCGGTTACGTCTGAGCTATCATGCGACCATTTGGCGTGGAATCCAATGTGCTCTTGATCCGAAACGCTGGCTCTTGCGTCAGTAACGAATGCGTCATCTATGACTACGTGTGTAGGTGTGCTCAGCCAGACGATAGAGTTGTAGACAAATTGCTTATCCATTTCATCTCCATAGTAATCTACCATTGATGTAGCCCAGATGCCTTTCCATAGCGGATTCTGGTAGGCTATTATAGCAGCTTTTGAATCTGTGGTTTCAGCGATGACCTGAGCGCCGTCCAGTGTGGCGTCATGCCAACTTGGGACAGTGAGATTCTGAGACCTCCCGTAGCCACCTGAATTCCATGGATCGGTCATGTTGACAAAGACTGGGTGATTAGGCTGGTAAAGATCATACGTGTTGTTTTGAGCAACACTATTCGGATCCAATGTGCTTCCGTCAACTCCTACAAGCGGCGCTAACATGCTATTGTTGTAGGTGCTCCAGACCAAGAGGTAGGACACGAAGATGCCGGCTACGTCTTGCTCGAGAAACTTCTGAATGGCCTCCGCCTCGGACTGTGTAAATTGTTTAGGTAGGCCTGCTGGATCACAAATTAGTGCAACATCAGCCTCTGTGTCCGCCAGTTTTCCATAAGTGACAGGGGATGTCACGTCAACGAACTCTAGTCGGTGACTGCCATAAAAGAGCCAGTTGCTCATCAAGTCTTTGTAAATCAAAGCTGAATCCGTGCTGCTGCCCCACGAGGGTAGAAACGCTACTTTTATTGTTCTTGATGCTTCAACAGAACCCGCCGCTGACCACAATATCGCACGTTCAAAAAGCCTTTTGCTGTACACATCTGCAGCATAACCGAAGACATTGAATCCTAGGAACACGGCTCTGCCCGGACCCACTTCTTCAACTGTGACTGCGCGATCATGCCCATCTACATTGGCTATGTTTGGCAGAGTCGCGTTGGTGCACCAACCCACGTAATCAGCGGGGTCAAAACCGTAGTACCAGAAGCCAGTTGCATTCCAAGAATCTGGTAGTCCTTCGGTTATTGGATGAGGACTTATGAGCGTAAGCGTTACCGTTGAGTTCTCAGTAATCGATGCAAAACTATTTGGGAACCAGTTCGGCCAATCGCTGATATGGATGAAACCTTTGCCTGCATTTAGCCAGTCACTGATATTACTCTTTGGCCAATTCATTGCCTCGCCTTGATATCCAATCACGACGTCACATTCAGCAGCGGTAGCTTCGGCAAGGTTGTTCACATCAACGTAGCTGAATCCTAACTCGCTAAGCGTATTGTGAAGCTCGTCTTTTTCAACATCAGTACCGTTTGTCACTCCTATCTTTATCTGCGATAGATTAATCGCTGGGCTACTGAAAGGAGAAGCCTCTGTAATTGAACTCGCTAGTGAAACAGTTAACACGGTTAAGAGCAGAAAGCATCCAAGTACTCGGGGCATTCTTGATTCTCTCAACATTTTTTCTTTGGGCAATCTTTCAACTCCTTTAGCATTGTGTCCGAGTAGTGTAGTTCTGCGTATATATTTTTCGCGGTATCTGCGTGCAAGCTTGAGAAAGTTTTTGCCCCTTAATGGGTTCATTAGCTGCCCACTTAACCAAAAACCATCTCTCATACGATTTTTCTATAGATTTTGGCAGTGTTTCTTTATGTGTGTGGTTAAA
>CAYFTS010000217.1:0-2171 GCA_964346135.1 uncultured Candidatus Bathyarchaeia archaeon
AAGGAAGTGGCTTGTTAGAGGTCTACGAGGTAGGACGTTCACGTGTGTTATATCCAAAAAATGTGGAATTGTTCAAACGATTTGTTCAAGTTGCCAAGAAAATGATACAAGAAGAGCAATAAATGTTGTGATGAATACATATTATTTTGCGCAAAATATAAATATAATTTAGCGCAAGGAGTGTTTTCTCCGCAGGTGATGTATCCTTGCGAAAGATAAGCACCCGAGAGATTGCTGTAGCCAGTGTACTGGGCGCTCTCTCGGTATTATCTGAGATAATTCCAGGACCGCCGTTCGACATCCCATTCCCACTTTATCCAAAGATTTCATGGGATATTACGGGGCTACCCATGATGGTAAGTCTGCTTCTTTATGGACCTGTAAGCGCCGTATACACATGCCTTGTCGGATGTTCAATTATATTCCTTCGTGGAAACGTTTATGGAGGCATCTTTAAGGTCGTTGCGGAGCTGGCAACCGTACTGGCATTCGGTTTGCTCAGAAGAGGAGTTGTTGTCAACTCAGCAGCTGCGGTTGCGTCAAGGGTGGTTGTAATGACCATAGCTAACTATTACTTGCTTCAACTTTTCTATGGTATGCCGGAGCCACTTGTGATCAGCCTTCTGATCCCAATAGGGTTGTTTAACATGACGCAAGCTCTAATCAACATTATTCCCGCTTATATCATATATTCAAGGGTGCGGATACGTTAACTAGTACCGCTTCTGTAAAAGGCATGAGAAAAGAACTCTTAGACGGGATGCTCACACGTGCGTGATAGTTCCCGTTTTTAATATGTCCGTTTTTGGATACTGCTTCGCGCGCGCGTGGAAGCAGGCTTCGAATATGTATGCGACGTCGACAGCGTCAAACTGTTCAAGAGGCGAAAATGAGTGTTAGATACAGTGAAAACGTAGTAAGAAACGCATATATCTAAAACTTGTTATTGAGTTGAATACGGTGGGGTCGTAGTCTAGCTAGGGATGACGACGGGCTCCAGAATAGCAAAGACGGGTTTGCGGACCCATGCGCTTTGGGAATGAAGAACTTCTGGAGCGCGATAGAGAAACCCGTAGAGACGGCGCAAACGCCGTTTCGGGTAGAGGTCGTCGGTTCAAATCCGGCCGACCCCACCATTAGATTAGCTAGCTCACTTTTTGGAAACGATGTTCGTTGGAGTGCACGTCAGCAGTTGGTGAGTAGATGTAATAAACATTATCTCAGTTTAACTCAGAACGAGTTAAGGTGGTTTTTCCCTTATATTGAGGAAATACCGAAGGAAAACGGTTATTTCTGTTTCTCCCATTTTTCACGGTTTGTCGCTTCCTTGTCTCCTTTCTAGCACATTTCGAATCAGTCATTATAAGTTAAGGAAAAAAGGGAAAATAAAACGTGCGCGCGCATTCTCCCCCTTTTATGGAGAAGTAGCAGTCATTGTCATACGCATTTGCGTAGCCATAAACCCAAGCGTCATCTGCTCGCACTCGTTCGATGTTCCCACGTGTGCCAAGACGGTTACAAAGGCGTTGAAACCTGTCCATCTGGCTGTCATTGTAACTCCTGGCAATTCGTCGGTTTCAACTTCAGATTTGGCGCTGCCTATTCCCTCAAACATGACGGATAATTTACCTACAGGCTCGACTTCCACTGTCAATTCGGCGAACAGGTTTTTATCTTTCCTCCACACTTCAAGCTCTTCGTCTTGGACTCTTGTGGTTACAGGCATGCCGCCGAACATCAAATCATCTATGAAGTCTGCGACATCATCATTATCAGTAACTATTACCATGACATCGGGCAATATCGTAATTGACAGGAAATCGTAAGGCCCAACTGGTGACCGTTGAATGTCCACGGCTTCAACCATCATGTCGGGGTGGTTTGGTGGGGCGAACCATGTCGTCGCTCCCATGCTACCATGGTGAACCTCACCGGGGTTTCTAGCTAGAGTCAAGGTTGCAGCGGCTGAAACAAGGACTAGAATCAGCGACAGAACGATTCCCAAAATCCATGTTCTTCTCATTCCCGTTCCCACCTCCTTCCAATTTTTGAATCCAACGAGGGTATTCTGAAATTTTATCATTCAAGAATACCCATTCGAATATATCGGTACGGAAAAAGTAGTTAAGACTTGTTAAGAAATCTTCTATAGAAAAATTCTGGTTTCTAGA
>CAYFTS010000218.1:0-4497 GCA_964346135.1 uncultured Candidatus Bathyarchaeia archaeon
AGGCAATGAAAAAGGAAGAGTGGCTCAAAAAGAAACTGAGAGGTTGGGAGTTGAGAGGCAAAACCCTCGGCGTGATCGGCTTGGGAAACATCGGTGAGAGGGTGGCGAGAGTCGCTAAAGCCTTTGGAATGAAGATACTAATCACGAAGCGAACTCCTCCGAAGCCCGAGTTGTTGAGAGAGTTCGAAGGAGAATTCATTCCGCTCTCAGAGTTGCTTCAACGTAGCGACGTGGTTACTATTCATGTTCCACTAACTCCCCAAACTCGGTACATGATTAGTACAAAAGAACTTCGACTCATGAAGGATGGAGCCTTTCTCATTAATACTTCAAGGGGTGCCATCGTGGATGAAAGAGCTCTATTGGAAGCGTTGCAGTCTGGGAAGCTGGGTGGAGCCGCACTGGATGTTTACGAAACAGAGCCAACCATAAATCTAGCGTTAACCACATTGCCGAATGTAGTCTGCACCTGTCACATAGGAGCCCAAACCAATGAAGCACAAAGGTCTGCAGCTACATTGATCGCAGAGAAAATCATCAACTTCTTCAAGTGAACTTTTTTGTTCGACACGATCCAGCCATCTGTTACTTCTCTGCAATATAGCTGACTACACAATAGCTTGACTACACAACTCATGCACGATTAAGACAAAACATGTGTATGTGAAAAAATGCAAGGTCTAACGAAGCACACGCGCGTACCGCAGCATATGATTGTAGCAATAGATTCCATAAGCAAAGGAAACAGCCGCTAACAACATAAATATTGTGTGAGTCAGATGACCAACCTCACCGAGCATTGGTTAGATCAGCTCAGTGATCCCCGATATTGCAGTGAAGAAACCAGCCAACAACATGGACGCCATAAAACTCACCTTAATTTTCATAATCCGATAACGGCCATACGCACTCAAAACCAAAATAGCAATTAATACTCCCATAAATATAAGAATTACATGGAATATTAGAGTGAACAATTCAATGACTTCAGACATGCCCATCAGTACCATGGTTCTTTAACTTTTGCATTTAACAATTATGAAGCCTAGGTCTAAATAGCTAATATTTGTGATTCAGATTCAGAATTAATATGTGTCACTAAAAATCTTCAGAAAGACCCGTTACGACTGTTTTATGACTCTTTATTTTAAATTCATAATTTTTATGCGCATGTACATACTGTTTAATATTCACATGTCTAAAAATATGGTGGATTGCATTGGCCGAAAGGAAAAATTTGGTCTGCCCCTTGTGCCAAAGCACAGAATTTAAGAAACAAGAAGGAAAGATGGATAGTAAATGGGGCTTCACCGCCCATAAGATCACCATGATGATCTGCAAGAACTGCAGCTTCATCATGAGTTTCTCAAAGGGACGAACAATCTTCGACTTCGATTAAGCCTCATCCCATTACAGGGTGCGTGCACGAGGAAACAGTACGGTGCTCACATGCGCGGTTAGGATTGACCATTCGCCTGCATTTTTTGAGTAGGCACGCATTTGCGATCGTTGGATTTCGAATCTTTATAACCTAAATTTTGATTTTACAGTACATGTCGTCGCTGATTTTCCTCAAATATACCGCATAATTATAAGTAAGACACGTGCAATAAATCTCAAAAAGGAGAAAGCTGATTGAAGGTTCTGATCCGTACAGATAAGTTGTGCAAGTATTATAGCAAGGGAGGCGAAATCAAAGCCGTGGATGAACTTGACCTCGAAGTTTATGAAGGGGAAACTTTTGGTTTGCTCGGTCCAAACGGGGCGGGTAAAACGACGACTGTTCGCTTGTTAAACTGCATTATAAAGCCGACTAGCGGCACAGCCACTGTGAACGGTTATGACATTCTTAGAGAGGAGACAAAGGTAAAGCGGGTCACTGGCTTGCTTGCTGAGTCGCCTGGCTTGTATGAGAAGCTTAGTGCCTACGAGTTTTTAGGGTTCATGGGAGCCCTTTACGATGTCCCCAGCAATATTTTGCCTGAAAGGATAGATGACTTATTGAAGTTGTTTGGCCTTTATGATCGACGTGACTATCTGCTTGAAGGCTACAGCCGAGGCATGAAACAGAAAGTCTTAATTGCAGCAGCCTTAATCCACGATCCTCCCCTTCTGTTCTTTGATGAGCCGACATCGATGTTAGACCCCCGAGCTGCTCTCATGGTGAAGGATTTGATAAAGAAGTTAGCAGACACCGCAGGCAAAACAATCTTCATTTGCAGTCACATTCTACCCGTCGTGGAGGAGTTATGTGACCGCATAGGTATCATCAACCAAGGCAAGCTTATTGCGTTAGGTACAGTTGATGAAATTATCGCTCAGACAGGAACGAAGACTCTGGAAGAGGCGTTCATCGCCATGACAGGCGGCGTTGAAGAGAAGGAGCTTTTGGCGTGGAGAGAGCAGAAAGGTGCCAGTGCCTAAGTGGCTTGTGGTTGCGAAGAATGAATATCGTATCACCACAAGCAGGATACGGAAGATAAGACCCTACTTCCCCATTCTGGTAATGGGGCTACTAGCGGTTTACGTGGCGTTCATTGCGCCAGCAGTCGTTAGCCCGTTCATAGATGACGTTCTCGCTTTCTTCATAACTTTGGCTGCCGTACCCATGGCACAGATCTTACTGTTCACAATCTTCTTCTACTTCATAATACTTCCAATCACCCAAACATTAAAGGAAATACAAACTGCCCAACTGGAGATTTTCCTCGCAGCTCCTATAAAGCCGAGCGACGTGCTGCTAGGCGAGTTTCTGGGCCACATGCCTCTCTATGCCATAACCATCACGGTGATCACCGGCCTCTTCACAGCCGTTCTGAGTCCTCTGGGGTTGGACATGGTTCAGATAGTGATAATCATCATAATCTTCGTCGTAACCCTTCTTTCCGCCTACTGGATCGGCACCGTGATCGCTGCTATCCTGAGAACGAAGCTTGGAAAAACCGCCCGTGGAAAAGATATTGGAAGAGCTCTCGCACTAGTCATCGCTCTACCCATGATCGCAATAATGTACGCAATTATGGGTGGAGGCTTAACCGAAGCCCTTCTCAAGCCGGGAACAAGCGGAACGGTTAAAACAATTCTCGGTCTGTTGCCCAGTTCTTGGGGCGCTGAAGTTTTCGTCGGCTTCGCAAACAACCCAAGCAATATAGGTGCCGTTGGTTTTGAGACGCTTACCCGATTCGGAGGTCTTCTCATCTTCTTCGTAGCGGCACTGTGGCTTGGCACAAAAGTGGCTAATCGCGCCTATAGCCTCGAGACCATTTCCTTCGTAGCTTCAAGGGCTAAACCGGATGGGATCTTCTATGAAACCGTTAGATCTCTGGGAGGCGGCGGATCGTTCGGGACTCTTCTAGTGTCTATCTTTAAGGATTATAGTCGAAGGCTTGAAAACCTTTCGAAGATTTTTTATATGGTCGGTCTACTCGCTATTGTTAACATATTTTTGATCGAGCCAGGTGATCCCGAAGGTACCCTGTTAATGCCTCTGTTTATACTTCCGCTTCTCGCGGTGTTCGTGGTCGGCGAAGTGACGCTTCGAGGGAAAGAAGCATTGTTCATCTACAAGAAAACACCGGTTGGTGTGGGAAGGCTTGTTAAGGCGAGGTTGCTGCATGGTTGGCTAGTGGTGGTTCCTATTGCAGCGGCGATAATAGTTGTTTCAGCAATTTTAAGTCCCCAAACTACGTTTGTTTCGTTGTTGACTGCCACTGGATTGGCGGTGGTATTTGTTGCATCAAATGTGGCTTTCGTTCTCGGTCTCTCTCTCCTAAATCCAGCCTTCTCGGACAAGTCGGGAAATTATGTGACGAACTTGATGATAACTATGTTTGCGATACCGAATGGACTGTTGCTGATTCCTCTAATCGTTTTTGGAAGGGTGTTTGATCTCGGATTGTATGATATTTTGTTCTATATCACTGTCCCGTTGAGTTGGTTAGTGGGGATTTTGTTCCTCTATCTTGGAAAAAGAAAACTTAGCAGAATAGAGTAGACTGGTAGACGACACTACAAACAACTTCCGTCTTTTTTCCAACCATTTAATTAAGAGATCCTCGCTAACTGTTGACTTTCAGTTTTGATTTTGAATTAGAATTTACGCTGAATCAAATTTATTAACGTTGACACATTACCAAGTATTTAGAAGGCGCTAACCATGAAAGTTGAGGAAATTATGGTTAGAAACGTTATTACTCTGCAGAAAGACTTCTCTGCCTGTGTCGCTGTAAAAATCATAATGAAAATAGAATAGGTTGTTTAGTTGTTGTTGACAAGGGTCAGGTTGTCGGGATTCTGACTGAAAGAGATGCGCTTGAGAGGGTTATAGGGAAATGTAAAAATCCACAAGAAACTAAGGCTTCAGAAATAATGACGGAAAAGGTCATGGTTGGAAAGCCAGACATGGAACTTGTCGAAGCTGCGAGACTCTTGTTTGGAAAGAAAGTGAAGAAACTACCTATAGTAGATGGAAACCGATTAGTAGGTCTGGTTACCTTA
>CAYFTS010000219.1:0-12263 GCA_964346135.1 uncultured Candidatus Bathyarchaeia archaeon
ATGGATGACGCTTTCCTTCTGGTTTCAGGACTTCGGAGAAAATGTGACGTTGCCAGACGCCTCATTGAAATTACAAGAGGAGACGTTACCATTGAGACTCGAAGAAGTTCCCTAGAACGTTCCATCAAAGAACTGGAGAAAACCGTTAAGAGGAAAACAAAAGTTGGGAAAACTAAGAACTGACGAAATCTTGAAACGAGTTGAAAAAGAGGGATTCGAACGCGTTTGGCGCGAAAGCGCACGCTTTCTACCTAAATCCAAGAAGAGGCTTAAGCTTGTTCCTGGAAAGGGTGGCAAATCTCACCCGCTATATAGTCTTCTTCAAAGAATGCGTCAATCCTTCTTAAAGCTAGGGTTCATAGAAGTCTCAAATCTCATCATCGTGGACGAGACCGAAGTTTACAAACAGTATGGATCAGAGGCGCCAGTTATACTTGACCGATGCTACTATTTGGCGACGTTGCCTCGACCCGACATTGGCTTGAGCAAAGAGAAGTATAAAGAAATTGAACGTTGCGGAGTTCAGTTAACCGGGAAGAAAACCGAAGCGTTGCAGAAGTTGCTGCGTGATTACAAGAAGGGAACGATAGAATCAGACGATTTGGTGGAGAAAATCGCTGAAGCTCTTAACATATCTGACAGCACGGCCACACTCATTTTGTCCAAAGTTTTCCCAGAGTTTGCCGCATTGAAGCCGAAGCCTTCCACCCTAACATTGCGGTCTCACATGACAAGCGCCTGGTTTCTCACTTTGCAAGCATTGCGGTATAAACTTGAGCTACCCATAAAACTGTTCTCAGTGGACATCCGCTTTCGACGTGAGCAGAAGGAAGACCCTACTCATCTTCGTGTACATTATTCCGCAAGTTGTGTGGTTATGGACGAGACATTGGATGTGAGGGAAGGGGAAGAGATCACAAAAGTTATTTTGGAGCCTTTAGGTTTCAAGCGCTTTCGTTTCGTTCAGAAGAAGGTAACTTCCAGATATTACACGCTCGGAACAGAATATGAAGGCTACATTTTCCATTCTGGCATGAACAAATGGCTCGAAATAGTCAATTACGGGCTGTACAACCCTATTGCGCTTGCGAGGTATGGTCTTGAATATCCTGTTCTTAACGTGGGAATAGGAGTGGAACGAGTAGCATTGGCGATGCATGGTGAAAGCGACGTTAGAAGGCTTGTGTTTCCACAGTTTCATGTCGAACAAGCACTGTCTGACACTGAAATCGCAAAAATGGTTGAGGTTGAGATCAAACCCAAAACCAAACAAGGCGCAAAGATACAGAAACAAATCACATCTATTGCGCTGAAACACGCTGATGCACCAGCGCCATGTGAATTCCTAGCACATGAAGGAAAAATGTTGGGAAAGAACGTTAAAGTTTACGTTTATGAAACTGACGTGGGCACTAAATTGCTGGGTCCTGCCGCCCGCAACTACATCTACGTTTATGATGGAAACGTGTTGGGCGTTCCTGAAAGCCGCTTGGAACGTGAAGCTATAGTTAGAAAAATTAAAAAAGTTAGAGAAATTGGGATTTCAGTTGGTTTTAGTTACCTCGATGCAGTAGCGTCTCTGGTAGCCGCAAAAATCGAAGAAGCTGTAAGTTTGGGACGAAAAAGCGTTGAGGTTAGGGTGAAGATGGCGAAGAACCCCAGCGACGTTAACGTTAAGGTAAGCGATGTGGCTCGACGGTTCATAATGAGTAATAATAAGAAGATTGAGATAACCGGTCCCGTATTCATCGGAGTTCGAGCCGAGATTGCCAGTTAAACTTAACCAAGAATTTTCTATCGAAAAAGCTCATAAAATGCAACTGCAACTATCTAAACGAGTAATACGTGAAGACCAGTTGCCAGACACTATTAATTATGTGGCTGGCGTGGATGTTGCATACACACGGGAAATATCAATTGCCGCAGTTGCTGTCCTAGACTTCAATTCACTATCACTCGTAGAATCACGGGTAACTCATCTCAAAACACGCTTCCCCTACATACCAACACTGTTATCCTTTAGAGAACTCCCTCCAACCCTTTCAGCTATAAACAAATTGCGACTCCCGCCAGATGTTTTCCTTGTGGATGGTCATGGAATAGCTCATCCCTATCGCTTCGGGTTTGCAGCTCATTTTGGCTTAGAAATAAACCGACCAACGATCGGAGTTGCGAAAAGCTTGCTGTGCGGTAAAGTTGAACATTCAGAGGCTCAAGGTTGGGCACCAATTACGGATAAAGGACAAGTCATTGGTGCAGCGTCAGTTACAAAATCGGAGCAAAAACCAATTTATGTCAGCATTGGCCATCGAGTCTCATTAGAAAGAGCCATAAACATCGTCATGAATTGTACGAGAAATTACAGAATTCCAGAACCCCTTCGAAGAGCTCACATGATAGCGGGTGAAGAAAAAAGAAACCAAAAATGACATAAAAAGTTCCATTAGTTAATTAACCAAACAATATAAAAGAAACTAAAACGATGCTCTGTAGGTTAGGGGAGGCACCGTTTTTTGGATTCTAGACTTAAAAAAATCGTTGACAAGATCAAAGATAAGTCACTTCGAGAAAAAGTGACCGAGCTCATCGAAAATCCAACAATTGAGATTGAAGGAAAAACGTATTCGGGAATACCGTTGGAAGCTTCGCCAGCTGGCATGACTCGCCACCACAGCTATCCGGGCGGCTTCATTGAACATGTTGTAGCGACAACTGAAATAGCTCTAAATCTATGCAACATCATAAAGCGAATTTACCATGGAAAAGTTGACAAAGACCTAGTCATCTCCGGAGCTATCTTACACGATATTTTCAAGCCCTTGATGTACATGGCGAAGGAAAACGGTTCTTACGGAGCAACACCTCTAGCCGAACGTCTAGATCATCTAACGCTAATTGTTTCAGAACTAGTTCGAAGAGGCTTACCACTCAACTTAATTCACATAGTTTGTGCACATCATGGCGGCGAGGCTGGCCCCATGTGGCCCAGAACAGTTGAAGCATTGGTCTGTCACTTAGCAGATGCTGCAGACTCTAGACTGAACGGGGAAGTATTACGAGCAGCTAGATATCTTGCAAGACAAGCAACTGGCGAGGAGCTATACCGCTTAACCTCGAAGGAAGCCTTCGAAATAATTCACTCGAAGGTGACCGAAGGCTGGGATGGAGTGAAGAAAACTGTGGAGAAAATAAAACGGAGAAGATTCAGCACAGAATTGTAAAGTTCCTCATAAAGGAATTATCTTTACGTCCAACGTTTTAGTGTCTAACGTGGCTATAGTTGATTTTCCTGTGAGATAGCCACAAGCTTCTCCAGGATTGATGACTATGGTTTTTCCCTTCTGGTAAGTTTTTGCTTCATGGGTGTGACCATGTATGATCACATCATATCCACCCACATTGATGAGTGATTGAAGAAGCTCTTCATCCTCACCATGTACCATACCAATTCTTAATCCCTCAATCATCACTTCTGCGAACCTCCCTCGAATTTCAGCGCCTAAATCTGAAAGTCGTTTTCTAAGCAGTTCTCGATCGCCATCGTTGTTGCCGAAAACACCGATTAATTCAGCTTTCAAGGGTTTGAGATGCGCTGCAACGAAAGGGGCAATGTAGTCTCCCGCGTGCAACACAAGTTCAACCTTCTCTTCGTTTAACCTTTCCACGGCTTTATCCAACAGAGGCAAACGGTCATGTGTGTCCGCAATAACACCAATTAAAATGTTCTGCAACCTCCCATTCTTTTTTCAGTCATAGGATTGTATTCTATTTGAGCTCATGTAAAAAAACTTGCGGAGTATAGGATATCTATTGCATGCAGCAGCGGTTCTCTGAAAAGCTCTTTCGATAAATTTTAAAGACGCGCCGCAATTCTTAGACTGGGTCTTTGATACTATCCAAATATGTCTTAAATAGAGATGTACTCAACTGGAATTCGACTTAACGCCATCAAATAGACCTTTACGTTTATATCGAAGATAAGGCTCGAATTTTGATGGAAAGAAATCTGATGGAGACAAGAATGATAACAAGCGGTAAGGACCTACTAACTCAAAGGGTTAAAGTTTCTCGAGGAGAAATTCATATTATTGAAGAGCGATGTAAACAATGTCGTTTATGCCTCGAACTCTGTCCTAAAGAAGTGCTCCAAGAATCAGAGGAAGTGAACGAGAAAGGCTATCACCCCCCAGAGATTGTGGAGGAACCAGAAAAGGAAAAAATCTGCGTCGCATGCGGTATCTGCGAAGTAGCATGCCCAGAATATGCCATATGGGTTAGAGAAAAAAAAGAAAAACCATCAAAGGAGAGAGATTTATGGGAAAAACAATTCTAACCGGTAAACACTTCTGGTACGGTGACATCGCCATAGCGGAGGGAGCAATAGCTGCCGGTTGCCGATTTTTCGCCGGATACCCAATTACTCCCGCAAGTGAAATAGCTGAGCATATTCCCAAAAGATTCCCAGAAATAGGTGGAATATGTGTCCAATTCGAGGACGAACTCGCATCGATGGCCGCAATCCTAGGGGCTTCCTGGGCAGGTGCCAAATCAATGACTGCAACTTCTGGACCTGGATTAAGTCTAATGACGGAGAATCTTGGCTTGGGAGTAATGATGGAAGTCCCCACCGTCGTTGTGGACATCCAGCGAGGAGGCCCAAGCACAGGTCTCCCCACGCTTACTGCTCAAGGAGATGTTATGCAGGCAAAATGGGGAAGCCACGGACCATACGAAATAATAGCTCTTTCACCAGACTCACCGCAAGAAGCTTTCGATCTCACAATACGCTGCTTCAATCTCGCAGAGAAATATCGAGTTCCTGTAATTCTTCTCGCAAGCGAAACCGTTGGCCACAGCGCCGGAAAAGTGATTGTCCCACCTGAGGACGAAATAGAGCTTATTGACCGGAAAAAACCTACAGTTCCGCCAGAAGAATATTTACCCTACAGGCCCGATGAAGACTTAATTCCTCCGATGGCCTCAGCGGGTGAAGGATACGCTATCTGCACAACAGGCCTTACTCACAATGAAAAGGGTTATCCGGATGTAAGCGCGGAAGCACAAGAAAAGCTGATTAGACGCTTGAATGACAAGATTCGAAAACACATGGACGAAATTGTTGATGTGGAAGAGGAAAACATGGAAGACGCAAAGATTGCAGTTGTCTCTTATGGGCAGGTTTCTCGACCTGCAAAGAGAGCAGTTAAAATGGCTAGGGAAGAAGGAATCAAAGTGGGAAGTATAAAACTTATCACCGTCTGGCCTTTTGCAGAGAAAGTTATACAGAAGTGGGCGAAGCAGGTGGAAATGTTCATCGTTCCAGAGTTGAACTATGGTCAAATCTATTTGGAAGTAAAGAGGGAATCAGGAGGAGATGCTGAAACTGTTTTGATTCCAAGAATGGGAGGGAGACTAATCACCCCACAAGAAATATATCGAGAAATTAAGAAGGTGAGCCAAAAATGAGCCGGAAGATGGCAAGAGGAGAAAAGCCTGTTCTTCCTGAAGAGCTGCATCCTATGGATCAATGGCTTAGATCTGAGCGGATGCCGCATATTTGGTGTGCGGGATGCGGCATCGGTCCTGCATTGTATGCTTGGGCTAGAGCGCTGGATAGAGTTGGAATAGATAAGGACAAAGTGGTCTATGTGTCTGGAATAGGTTGCTGTGGTAGAGGGTCTGGCTATTTGGATGTGGATGGTTTTCACACTACTCATGGCAGAGCCATCCCATTTGCTACTGGAATTAAACTCGTCAAGCCAGATCTATGTGTGAACGTCATATCAGGAGATGGAGATATCTTCTCCATTGGAGGCAACCATTTTATCCATGCATGTAGAAGGAACGTAGATTTGCTCGTCATTTGCACAAACAATTTTATTTACGGCATGACAGGCGGACAGCTTGCGGCTACTACTCCTCTGGGTGATTACTCAACCACTACTCCCTATGGGAACATTGAATCTCCATTCAACACACCTTATCTAGCGGATGCGTCAGGAGCCGTGTACGTTTCGAGATGGACGAGTATTCACGTAAGACTGTTAGAACAATCTATCGCTGAAGCACTGAGAATGAAAGGTTTTCGGTACATTGAGGTTCTTTCGCCATGCCCGGTGAACTACGGGAGAGGAAATAATCTTCGTGAAGTGGATGATATTGCGAAATGGTTTTGGCAGTCCTCCGTAATTAGACATGGAGCAAATACAAGCGAGGTTCAGATTGAAAAAGGGAAGCCTCTAATCCTTGGAAATTTCGTCAAGCGAGAAAAGAAACTATCATATAACGACGAACTGAAAAAATTGGAAGAAAAAGTAAAGAGGGCAGCGGAAGGGAAAAAATGAAAACAGAAACTAGAAAGGAGGTCATGTTCGCGGGATTTGGAGGCCAGGGGATCGTGACAGCTGGTTATATTACTGGCGAAGCAGCTGTTGTTTACGATGGCAAAGAAGCCACCTTAACACAGGTTTATGGTCCTGAGGCGAGAGGATCTGCTTGCTACAGCGGTGTGGTGGTTAGCCGAGAAGAGATCAGTTATCCTTACCTCCTTAACCCTCAAATTATGGTAACCATGAGCCAGGAAGCGTATGAAAAGTTTTTACCTGAACTCCAAGAAGGAGGTGTGTTAATTGTTGACAGCACTATCGTCAAACCTGATAAACGGGCGGAAAAATATTGGCTTTATAAGGTGCCAGCTACGGAAATTGCTGAAAAAATGGGAGCGAGAGTTGTTGCAAACGTTATCATGCTCGGCTTTTTGGGGAAGATTTGGGATGCAGTAAGCGTTGAGGCGCTTCAGGAAGCTGTCAAGGCTAGAGTTCCGAAAAAGTACTTAAAGTTGAATCTTAAGGCATTTCAGACGGGAGTCAAGCTGGGAGAAAAGGCGTTGAGGAGAACGACTATAGAACGCTAAACTTGAATGGAAGCAACTTCACAGACGAGGGATCACTGTGAAAGCAGACGTGAAGAAACATCGGCTTGACAAGAAACTGGTTCTAGAAAGGAAGACGCTAGCTAGGCGACACGTTCTCACGTTAGACGACGATCGATGCGTTGGTTGCGAAATTTGCGAAACTATATGTCCCAAGCAAGCCATCAAACTCTCTCCACCCGTGACACGAGATGGAAGATTGGTGCAGAAACCTCGTGTCGACTTTGAAGCCGAAAAATGTGTATTCTGTGGCGAATGTGTCGATCTCTGTCCAACAAATGCTCTAAGAATGGAAATAAATGGTGAACCGAGGTTGCCGATATTTGAGGTTGAAGCCTTCCCCACTCTCAGGAAGGAGATCGCGATTGATGCAAACAAGTGTTGGTACGGCGCTGTAACAGCTATTTGTGATCTTGAATGTCAAAAAGAATGCCCTACAGATGCCATAGACGTGACTATTCAAAAGATAGGAAAAGAATCAGCGGAAAGAATAGTTGATTTCAAAGTACTCGAAGAAAAATGCATCTTCTGTAAAAAATGCGAAAACGCATGCCCAGAGAATGCTATCTATGTTACAAAACCTTTTAGAGGATCTCTTCAATTGGACACAAACTTATGTCCAAAGGGTTGTCAGATCTGTGCTGATGTTTGTCCAAGCGAAGCTATATCAATAGACGAGGACAAGAAACTCGTGGTTACTGAAGAATTCTGCATCTATTGTGGAGCTTGCCAACTAGTTTGCCCAGAGAAAGCGATAGAAGTTAACAGAACACAAGTCTTGCATACTGATGTCAAATCAGGAGCGTGGGTTAAAGCATTAGAAAAACTGACTTCGTATAGATCCTTACTTAAAGAGATGCGCTCTAAATCTGGAAAGAAGAGACGCACACGTGTCAATAAGCTGAAAAGTTTTCAGGACAATAAAAAGAAAAAAGTGTAGAACTAGTAGAAGCTCCAAAAGGCACGCTCTTCTATCATTACGAGGCAGATAAAGACAAGATAGCAACGAATTGTAACTTGAGAGAACCTATATTAATTGAAATTACAAAGTTTTTCCATAATCGCAGCCCTTCTTAGAAAATTCTAAACGCATAAGACAGCCACATTAATAAAGATGGAAAACACGAAAACAAAAGAGGTCCTCCAGATGGAAAAATTGAGAGTAGTTCTATATGGTGTCGGAGCAATAGGAAGCCGCATTGCCAAGTTCCTATTAGAAAAAAATGGAGTGGAAATCGTTGGCGTTATTGACATGGCAAAAGAAAAAGTTGGGAAAGATCTAGGCCATGTATTGGGCATAGGTAAACGATTGGGAGTCACTGTTTCTGATGATCCAGATGAAGTGCTTTCCAAAGTAAACCCTCGCATAGTGGTTCACTCAACCACTTCATTTCTAAAACAAGTATATCCCCAGATAACCAAAATCATAGAACACAGAGTGAATGTGGTGTCAACTTGTGAGGAACTATCTTATCCCTATGCTACAGACTTAGAACTTGCAAAGAAACTTGATGAAACAGCGAAGAAACATGAAGTAACAGTTTTGGGCACTGGCATAAACCCTGGCTTTATGATGGATACACTGGTCATTGCTCTAACGGGTGTTTGTCAAAAGGTTGAAAAAATTAAGGTGACCAGGGTTATAAACGCGGCAAAGCGCAGGGTTCAATTCCAGAAAAAGATAGGGGTTGGACTCACAATTGACGAGTTTAAGGAGAAAATGGAAAAAAAGAGTATAACGTTACACGTTGGACTCGAACAATCCGTTTTTCTAATAGCGAGCGCTCTGGGGTGGGGGCTAGACGAGATAAAAGTGGAAAGCAAAGCTATGCAAACGAAGTCAGGTCAGGTGGCTGGTTTGAGCCAATATGGGCGAGGCATGAAACGAGGAAAGGAAATCATAACGCTTGACCTTCAAGCATATGTAGGTGCAGATGAGGAATACGACTCCATCGACGTTGAAGGAGTACCAAGCATCCACATGAAACTGTCACCGGGCGTACACGGTGACCTTGGAACAGTGGCTGTCATCGTTAACTCCATTCCAAAAGTGATAAACGCCAAGCCAGGTCTTGTGACCATGAAAGATCTACCCGTTCCATCTGCAACGCCGGAAGACATGAGAACTTACCTAAAGAAATGAACCTTCATGTTTTTCGTATGACGCATCTTATATGGGCGATTGGAAAATGATTAACTCAGGGAATTAACATGGTTAATCGCGCTGGGGTTCATAAAAAAGGAATGTTTTCTCTTCACGATGTATTGAAGTCTGTCAGAGACAAAACGGGTTTTGACAAGGCAGGTGCGCTAGCCATTTTTGTAGGTGTGGTTCGCGGCGAAACTCTGGAAGGCAAAAGTGTGAAAAGATTGGAGTTAGAGGCATACGAAGAGAAGGCTAACGAGGTTCTTGAAAACATTTGTAATGATCTCCAGAAAAAAGAAGGTATAATCGATGTGCAGATCCACCATTTTATTGGAGAATTCGAAGTTGGCGAAGATTTGGTTTACGTGGTAGTGGCTGGTTCTCACCGACATAACGTGTTTCCAGCTTTAGAGGAAGCCGTGGAGCGGTATAAGAAGGAGGTTCCGATATTCAAGAAGGAACATGTAATCAATGAAGAGGGTTCAACCAAATCTTTTTGGGTGAGTGAACACGAAACTGAAACCTCTAGATAAGACTAGCCCTACCCATTTCCCTCATTACGAAGTATATATGTTGCAGAAGATGTTTTTCTTTGATTCGTTATTTCTTGAGCATACACTGCAGTAGTTTGGAGCAAGTCAAACATTCATCAGGAAGCGACGCATCCTTTGGATGTGTTTTTAAATATCCAAAGTGATGTGCGCATGATGTTGAATTTGTTTCTTCCAGTTTTTTCAGAGGCTCAACTGGAATCGGGGTAGGCCTTCGCGGCTCTTCATCTTGGATGGGAATTTTATCCAGTTTAGCTATGCAATGGGGACAAACATAATAACTTTCTGTAGGTGTCTTTGATAAATCGTTTAGCAGAAGCGGCTTTCCGAGTACTTTTCCGCATTTCGGGTTAGGACAAATTATGTCGGGTTCGTATAGTGTCACACTTACACCTCCTTAAGTGTTCACACGTTCTCCGTATGTACAATAGGCATAAACTTGTATATTAAGTCTTCTGTCTCAATACATATTTAGAATGTGAATCCCACATAAAATTTTCAAAAAACTCATTTGGGTCTTCGTAATTATTTTATGGCATGCAAGAAGACTGTTCATTATGCGGTGTGACGTTTCCGCGACACTCTCTCATTCGTTGTCCTAGATGCGGGAAATCGTACTGTAGGAACTGCGTCATTTTTTCGTGGGATAAGAGCGTTTTGAGAAATGTTCCTATGTGCTTAAACTGCGCTAGAAAGCTCGTTTCGCCTAGAGGAACGCGGAAAATTGGAACCAAGTACAGTCCACTTGGTAGATACTTAGCTCGTCGACAGCGATCTATAAGTTATGCCACGCTTAGTTTTGCTGAAATTGAAAGGATTATTGAAGGAAACCTTCCTTCATCAGCATTTGAGCATCGACATTGGTGGAGTAATGCGGCCAGTCGTTCTCAGGCTCAAGCATGGTTGAATGTAGGATGGATGGTGCACGATGTTAATTTGGATGATAAGACTGTAATCTTCAAAAGAATACGGGAGCCTGAAATAAAACTTGATAGAAAACATACAGAAGACGCTACTGTCTCACCTAAGAAGGCTTTTCAACCGCCTAAACCTCGAAAGCCTCGAAGAAGAATGCCTTCTAAAACCAAAATAGCAATGACTATGGCTCGACTAAAAAACGTGGAGCGTAGGAAACGCTCTATGAAAAAACATCGTGGCAAGTTTAAGCCTAAACCCGCTTTTGAAAAGAGACTTTATAGATCAGAAGAGACGCCGGATAATCAAGATTAGCGGTGCGGTTTTTCTGGATTTTAACGCTGATGAACTCCCATGGAAAAACACACTTTGCTTGAAGTTATTCTATGTTTCTTCCATTGTTTTTAGGCATTGCATCATCATTTTCTTACAGTTTTCTCTCATTTCAGGGGACATTTCCTTCATCATATTAGCAATTAGAGTTGGCATGTCTTTCATCATGATCGGCATCATTATTTTCATTATTTCCATCCTTTCCTTTTCATTCATACTGGACATAAACTGCTGAATCATTTTCTGCTTATCCTCTTTGCTCATGCTCGCTATGAATTGCTTCATCATCGATTCCATTGTAACAAACCTCCCAAAACATTTGTATAAGTCTATAAATAATCTTGCGCAAAATTTGTTCATACACGTAATATTATACGTGCTATGCATGATGGATTCCAAATCTGGCTAAACTTTATGGAAAGATATCTTAAGTCTTTGTCCCTACTAGTTTCTTAAATTCTTCGTAGGCTTTTTTAACCTCATCAATAGATGCTTCATCTTCAAGTGTAGAGATGTCCCCGATGGGCATGTCCATCAAAACAGCCTTCAATACTCTTCTCATAATCTTGCCGCTTCTTGTTTTGGGAAGATTATTCACGAAGTAAATTTCCTCTGGGGTAACTATTGGACCTATGACTTCGCGTATGTGCGCTTTTATCTCCTTCTTCAACTTGTCTGTAGGTTTATAACCTTGTCTCAGTATGGCAAATATAGCTACGCTTTCGCCTTTGATTTCGTGGGCTTTGCCTATGGCTGCGGCTTCGCTTACAGATGGATGAGATATTGCGGCGCTCTCTAGCTCCATGGTCCCTATTCTATGACCAGCAATTTTCAATACTTCGTCAGCTCGCCCTAACAACCAGAAGTAGCCATCGGTATCCCTTATAGCGTAATCTCCCGTATAATAGACTCCGGGAAACTTCGACCAGTAGGTTGTCTTATACCTCTTCGGGTCTTGATAAAGGGTCATGAGCATTCCTGGCCAAGGCTTCTTAATCACAAGGTAACCTTTGACGCCTGAGGGAACTGGTTTACCTTTCTCGTCAACCACTTCCGTTTCGATGCCGGGAAGCGGCAGAGTTGCTGAGCCCGGCTTAAGAGGAACAAGCTCTATTCCAGGTGCAGGAGATATCATAAATCCCCCCGTTTCTGTCTGCCACCACGTATCCACTATCGGACACCTTTCTCCACCTATATTCTTGTAATACCAAATCCAAGCCTCTGGATTGATTGACTCGCCTACGCTACCAAGTATTTCTAAACTTGAGAAGTCATGCTTCTTAGGCCATTCATTCCCATACCTCATGAGCAATCTGATGGCTGTGGGTGAAGTGTAGAAAATCGTTACACCGTATTTTTCTATTATTTCCCACCATCTATCGGGTTT
>CAYFTS010000220.1:0-2242 GCA_964346135.1 uncultured Candidatus Bathyarchaeia archaeon
ACCAGCCAATACGTCTTCGAGGTTTGGTGCGGCAATTTTTATTCCGGCTGCTGCGGAAACCATGTCCACAGAGGAGAATTTGTCTCTAGGGTCTCTTATTTCGTCTAGAGGTTTAGGTAGAAGAACCGCGCGAACTTTGGTCGCTATCGGTTTTTCTTTGCCTCCAACAACAACTACGTCACCTTTTTGCAGTGTTCCGTCATAGATTATTGCGTTTATGGTTGTTCCAAGCCCAGGTTCTTCTTTGACTTCTAACACTGTGCCCTTTGCTGGTCCTTTAGTTACTTTGAGGCGGGCTCGTAGGTATTGTTGAGTTAGGCCAACGAGAACCGCTAAAAGTTCGGGTATTCCTTCACCTGTTTTGGCGCTCACTGGAACAATAGCTGTGGTGCGAGTGAAATCAGATATTTTGTCAAAACGGTCAGCTTGAAAAAGGAGTTTAGAAAGTGTTCCTATGATTGTATATAAGTGTTCATCGAGATCTTGGCGAACGTAGGAATCTTGGCTCTGATATGATTTCAAAAAGGGCTCATCTGGCTTGGATATCCAGCCTGGTACGCGGTCAATTTTGTTTGCCGCGATAAGGAACGGAGTTTTCTTTGCCTTCAGGATGTTTATTGACTCGTATGTTTGCTCCTCGAAACCTCTTAAAACATCGATAACAAGAATTGCAATATCCGCTACTGCGCCTCCCCTCTTTCTAAGATTAGCGAAAGCCTCGTGTCCTGGCGTGTCAATTACAAGTAGTCCAGGAATGCGCACTCTACTCCTTAATTTCTTCAAAATAGGACCGCACAGTTTCTTGAGAGTTTCAATCGGAAAGAAGCTGGCCCCAATCTGCTGAGTTATGCCTCCTGCTTCCCTTGCCTGCACGCTGCTTTTTCTAATCTTATCTAGTAAAAGAGTCTTTCCAGTGTCGATATGACCAAGCACGCACACGATGGGTTGTCGTATAGGCATTTCTCGTTCCCTCCGATGGGGGAAATACTAATTGGTTAGTCGCATCAAGATTTGCGCATCAGTATTATAAACCATTTCGCTGACAAGTTGAGCTTGCAAAACCAAAACCTGTAAAATGCCTTCTCTATTTGGTATACCTAAAACTTTTACTTGGCTTCGAACCATATCTTTTAAGTGTTAGATATTTACCTACTTAATATGTGAGATGGGGAAGATCTATGCAGATAGAATCCCTGCAAAACATCTTGCTTTCAACAGTAAATCCATTCCTGAAATCGATTGTGAAAAAGTTTGATGTAGAATGTGAGCAGGATGGAAGTCTGTTAGTAAATTCCCTAAGAGGATTTCTCGGCGAAAATGTTGAACTCTGTAAAAGTTGTAGTGACCTGAATCGCATGGTGGCAAACCCCTTTTTTAAAGTAGGTGGCAAAATTATGCGAGTTAACAAGGGATTCATGAGAAGAATGTTCTTTGAACAAGAATGTGGCGAGGCTTGGATTAGGGGATTTGCCCTTATGATGAAGGGAATTAAAAAATATGGGATACGGCTCCCATTCGTTCCAGCTGGACCCTTTGAGATCGTTTGGAACCTGACTTATTCCTGTAATCTCAAATGTAAACATTGCTATGAGAATGCAGGATTCCATCGACCAGAACTTACAACAGAGCAAGCCCACGCCGTCATAGATAGATTATCTGAACTCGCAGGTTTTGGCCTCCCAGCACTTTCCTTCTCTGGAGGAGAACCTCTCTTAAGAAAAGATTTTTTTGAACTCGCAGCATACGCAAGCAAGAAAATACCGTATCTCAGTGTGGCTACGAATGGGACTTTGCTCACAAAAAGAAATGTGAGAAAACTTAAGGAAGTTGGTGTAGACTACGTTGAAATAAGCCTTGATGGGGCGAGTAGCGAGGTACATGAAAGTTTCAGGGGGGTTCCTGGCTGTTTTGAAAAAACAATGGAGGGAATACTCAACTGCCAAACTGAGGAGCTTGATCTGTGTTTAGCTACAACAGCTCATAAGAAGAATTTGGATGAGATACCGAAGATAATAGATTTAACCGAACAGTTAGGGGTAAGATTCATGAATTTCAACTATATACCAACTGGGAGAGCGATGAAACATATAGAACTTGATCTGGACCCTCAAGAAAGGTTCTTTCTCCTAAAAGGGATGGGAAGGAAAATCGTTGATTTATACATGAAAGCAAGGGAAGAAGAACAACAAAATGGAAGAACCAAGATAAAAGTTGACAGTTTTTTCAGCACCTGTCCACAATT
>CAYFTS010000221.1:0-2149 GCA_964346135.1 uncultured Candidatus Bathyarchaeia archaeon
GGGGAAAGGTGTGGCGAAGGAGATGATTTTTACGGGCAAGGTTATTGACGCTAAGACTGCTGAGCAGTTGGGTTTGGTGAATGCTGTTGTGTCGCCTGATCAGTTGATGTCGGTTGTTAGAGAGCTCGCCACAGAGCTTGCTAATAAGCCTTCTATATCCATTAAGTTGGCTAAAGAGTTGATTAACAGCAGTTTGGAAACAAGTTTGAGGGTTGGTGAGAAACGTGAAGCTGAGGCTTTTGGCATTGTTGCATCCACAGAAGACTTTAAAGAGGGAGTAGCGGCTTTCCTTGAAAAGAGGAAGCCGAAATTTGAAGGAAAATAGCGGATTTCCAGTCAGCTTGGATCCGCGCGCGCTCTAATAGTTCTGTTTAACCATCCTTTGAAGATGAATTTTGTAAGCTTCCTTTCGCCATTTTTTCTGCCAGCTCTTCCAACCAGTTTTCACGAGACGCTCTCTAAGCTCGATCTTCTCCGCAACCCACTCTAAGAGAGGATAAAAACGTCTCTTAGTTTCAAGTATCTCGGGTGGTACACCAACTTCTTTACACCATTCTATGAAGCTTTTCTCAACTCTTTCTTGGAGTTCGCCAGTGATTTTTGCTTTTTCAACGTTGAACCCTTGGTTTCGCAGATATATTCGTATACGAGAAAGTACGTATCCTGAACAGACCTTGAAGTAGGTCTCTTTATCAGGTTGCATCACTTCAACGAGTTCTTTAGCTATCTTGACGCCTTCATCTAGATACTGTTTATTCTCAAATTTTGGCGGTTGAAAAAATGAGACAGGTATTCTGCGTTCCATATACTTCCGATCTGGAAGTTTTAGGGCTCCGATTACTGCGCCTAGAATAAGGTCTCCCCAGCCGGCATCATCTATCAAAATCTCCTTTTTGGGTAGAAACCGAGCCAATTCGATAACCTACAACAATTTACAGCCACATCAATTAGTGCATCCACACACTTATATCCTCTCTAACACTTTTGATGTGCGTGCAGAAATTTATATATGGAGACAAGCTAGAAACATTTCTTTCTAGATTAATGAGAGGGAGGTATGAATATGGCATCTAAAAAGTTGATGGAATTGCTTAATAAAGGAGTAGCCCGCGAGCTTCAAGTGTCTATTCAATACATGTGGCAGCATGTTTTAGCTAAAGGCATTGAAAGCGCCGCAGCTGAGGACATTTTTAAGAAGATAGCTATCACAGAGATGAAGCATGCTGAGGAAATTGCAGAGAGGCTGGCTTATCTTGGTGGAACTCCCACTACAAAACCTGATCCTATCTTTGTAGGTCTCGATTTGGAAGAGATGCTCCGAATGGACGTGAAAGCGGAGGAGGAGGCGATGCTCCTTTACAAACAGACTATCAAAGTCGCACATGATGAAGGTGATACTACAACTAGAAGACTATTCGAAGAAATTCTAAGTCATGAAGAAGAACATCACGACACGTTTTCAAAACTTCTATTCGGAATGCTTAGACCCGCGCAACCAGAACTATAATTGCGCGGGCACCTTTTTTTATCAAAGAGCATTTTCAAGGCGTTAAGCTTAAATTTTTAGAAGAGTCACTTCTTCTTTATCCAATCGGGGAACCATTTGTAGTATTCTAGGGGCTTAGCCTGTCTTAGTCCCTTGTAAGTTGATTTTGCCAGTGTTATGTTGCCTCGTTTATCCTTATACAGAAGGGCTAAGCCTTTCGCTTTTAGCGATGTTAGCAGTTTATCCAGTTGCTCGTTGCTTACGTCCGCCAGTCTTTCTTTCATATTATCTTTACTCAGGTATAGACTGGGGTTAACGCGGTAGTTTTCTGCAAGTAACTGAAGTATTGTTTTTTCGCTGATTTTAGTTATGGTTTGAGGTTTAGTGATGGAGATTGGAATCCCTAATTTTCTGTGCATTTGGCGATGTGGCATCTTTAACTCCTCGGCCATAGTTTTCAGTCCCCATCTGTAGATGATTGTTCTCATTACCTCGCTGGTTCCAGCGGCCATTTCATTGACTTTGGCGTCTCTCAGGAAAGATTCAACTGGATAGAATCGTGTCCATCCGTCCCCACCCATCACTTGAACTGCATCATCTACTAACATCTTGTAAGCTTCGGAGGTGAAAAGTTTGGCTGTTGTTGCTTCTAACGCTGCTTCC
>CAYFTS010000222.1:0-9573 GCA_964346135.1 uncultured Candidatus Bathyarchaeia archaeon
TCGTCTCTGGTGAGTTCGACTCTTTGCTCGTACCAATTTATCGCTTCTAACTCTTCAATCAAGTATTGTCTCGCCCTTTCCAAATCTCTGGTTCTCTCACTTAGTTTTTCAGAGTTCTCATATTTTGACAAACAATCACTTCCAAATAATTCAACATATATTTGTTCAACCTCTTAACTTTTTTTCGAAAAACTTTATTCCTAAACAAAGTGGTATATGAAACAGGAAAGTGTGATTGGATGAGCTGCTACATCAGGCACCTGAAAGAAATCTTCGAGAAGGCTGGGATTGAATTCACTAAAGAAAATAAGAGGCAAGCGGACAAACATTTCAAACGGTGGCTTGGTAAGGCCACTTGCTCGGAAACATGGAAAGAACTAAAACCTCGGTTAGAGAACCCCGCAAAAAAGGAAGAAATAATTAAGGATCTGCAGGCAGCCTTTTCCTAGAATCAAAAGAAAATGGACTTCTACCCGCCTGGTGCACCGTGGAATGGAACTCCTTGCCACAAGAAATCCCACCAGTCGTCTTCAGTGATAGTTTCTCCTCTCACCACGATGTCCATGATTTTACTTAGGAGTTCATGATGTCTCTTCTCATCTGAAGCTACAGATTCTAGTAAGAATTCAAATCAATAACTATAGTAAATCCACATTTTTTTATTGTTTAATTCAATTATAAAAATACAACATTGCTCCCAATTTTATTTATTTGAGCCCCCCCCCGCTGGAATTACTCACGTAAACCCGCACGCTCCACAGGTCATAGGATTTTTCCTTTTCGCCAACTGCAAATATGAGCTTCGTGTGTACGAAAAAATTTTAAATTTGAGACATACACTCTAGGAATAATAAGAAAAAGATTGTATTTATAGCATTTATAGAAAATATGGAAGCTTAAAATATGAATGTTCTCGTGCTTGGCGGCGGAATAGGAGGAGTCGTTGCTGCTAACGTGTTGAATAGAAAAATAGGCAGGGAACATGAGATCGTGCTTGTTGACAGAAGGACCGAACATAGATTCCCTCCTGCATACCCTTGGCTCATGATGGGATGGAGGGAACCTCACCAAGTCATAAAGAATTTGGACTTACTTAACAAAAAGGGCATCAAATACGTTAATGGTGAGGTTTTAGAGATCAACCCAGCAAATAGATCCGTTAAAACGAGCACTAAGGACTTTAAATATGACTATCTCATAATAGCACTAGGCGCCGAACTGGCCCCAGAGAAGATACTTGGATTTTCCGATGGTGCCTATCACTTCTATGAGTTGGAGGAGGCAGTGAAGTTGAGAAAAGCATTAAGGAATTTTTCGGGCGGAACTGTCGCCGTAGGGGTGTCAAGCCTACCTTTCAAGTGTCCAGCAGCGCCTTATGAAGCCGCTCTCTTCGTTGATTACTACTTCAGAAGAAAAAGAATACGAGACAAAGTTGATATTTGTTTTTTCACTGCAGAAGGCAGGCCCATGGGGGTGGCTCCTCCAGAAATCGGAAACGCGGTGAAGGGAATGCTGGAAAGTCGTGATATAAGTTATTATCCTAACATCAAATTAGCTTCCGTGGATTCGGAGAAGGGAGAGGTCACCTTTGATGAGGGAAAGTGCATGAACTTCGACTTGCTCCTCGGTGTTCCTCCACATAGAGCTCCTAGTGTCGTTAGAGAATCAGCCCTAACCGACGAATCGGGCTGGGTTCCCGTGGACAAAAGGACTATGAAGACAAAATATGACGATGTCTTTGCTTTAGGAGACGTTTCTAAAATAATGTTGGCTATGGGAAAGCCTTTGCCTAAGGCTGGAGTTTTCGCTCATGGCCAAGCAGAGGTTGTAGCTCACAACATTGTCGCTGAGCTCCAAGGCAATAAAGAAAGAGAGTTTAATGGACATGGCGAATGCTTCTTGGAAATAGGCTATGGAAAGGCCGGCATGGTGAAGGGCAACTTTTACGCTGAGCCCACGACGGATGTCAAAATGCGGTGGCCAAGAGTCAGCAGGATATGGCACTGGTCTAAAGTCCTCTTTGAAAAGTACTGGTTCTGGCGATGGTTCTAATTAACCAATGATACGCATAATTGGTTTTTGTTTGTTAGCATATGACGGTTTTTGTAATATTACAATTTTTGAAGTAGACTTTTTCTTATAGAAGACTTCTCTAGAAGATTATAGAGCTGATGGAAGTTTCAAAATTGCCGACTAGAAAAGATTTGGCTGTGTGGATTTCAGGCTATCTAACTTTCCTGTCAATTCTATTTACCTTCGACGCCTTCTTCTTCTATGGAAGCCCAAACTCACTCCTGAAACTCCAACCCGTTTATGCAGCAATTCACGGGATATTCGGAAACATAGACGCCTCAACCTATCTCTGGTTAACCTCAATTTCAACTTTCATACTTTTCGGCATCACCTGCACTTTTGTTTTTCAAGACCCTTTCACACTTCTAATGAAGAAATTAGCTTCGGACGCCCAATCAGAAGAAAACAAAATGGATAACTCTTTAGAATCAAACTTAAACACACTAGAAATGATTAACCATTCTCTGACACATAACAGTATAGACCTTAACGAAGTAAAGAAAAGCTTGCGCAACCTCAAAGATAGCATAGAGGCTATGAAAATCGGGATGACAAAACAGACGGCAAAACTTGCAAGCTTGGAAAGAGAAATAACAAAGACGATGGAATGCGCATCCTGTGGGAACAAAATACTACCAGAATTTAAGCTATGTCCCTACTGCGGAAAAGAATTATCCCTAAACAGAAACACGCCCGCAATGAAATGTTAGTTTCCTAATGCGCATACTTAATAACCTATGAGAAAAAATGGGTTGCAAATTAGTGAAAGTCCCGTAGAATTTGTTAAATCTTACTTCTTACCTTACAAACAATACAGACTCACTTCAGTGGAGATTGAACAAACTGTGATCTTTAACATCGATTCTCACCTTAAAAAGCGTTTTCCAGACCTAAAGGTTCTAACCTTCCAAATTGACGGTGTAAAGGTCGAGAAGCGAAACGTGGAATTAGAAAACTTCAAAGAAGAACTAACGAAACAGGTAAGAAAACAATACGACCTAGAATCGTTGAGAGACCTCTCCACTTTCAGAGCCTATCGCGATTTCTTCTGGAAAGTGGGAATAGACCCGACCAAGAGCCGACCAGCCGCTGAAGCCTTGATTAGAAGAATTCTGCAGGGAAAAACTATACCCAACATAAACACTCTTGTCGACGCGTATAACTTAGCCTCTATTAAAACCGAAATAGCTCTTGCAGCCTTTGACGCAAATAAACTGAAAGGCAACCTCTTGATGCGGTTTGCAGCGGAAGGCGAAGAGTTCATGGGAATAAGAATGAAAAAACCCATGCACTTAGAAGGACGAGAAATAGTAGTTTCTGACGGTGAAAAACTGATTGCAGTTTATCCGCATCGAGACGCGGATAACACAAAGATAACGAACAAAACGAACGATGTTATCATGTTGGTGTGTGGAGTACCGAGCATCCGAGAAGAAACTTTACAGAACGCTGCGCAAGTTACAACAGAATACATTACCAAGTTCTGTGGCGGAAGAGGAATTCCAACCTTTTAGAAAGTGAAGGAATTGAGCGACCGAAGTTTTGTTAATGGATAGGTTGCTAATAGAAACTAAAGTTAAGTGAATGAAAAAACAGGGATGTCGGCTCTTAGTTCGATTGTGTCCGAAGGTTTAAAAACTGACATTAGCGTGAAAATTTTGACGTTTTTGTCAACAGCCTTTCTAAGTAATTCAGAAAATTGTTGGTCAATTTCATAGTTTGGCTTTAACACTGTTGCATCAGGACGTTGAACAGAAAACAGAATTCCAGCATCGAAACCTTGCTCTTTGAGACTTATTAAACATCGAAGATGCTTGCTTCCCCGAAGAGTAGGTGCGTCTGGGAACATGGCTACGCCATCTATGACGTGGGTGACAGATTTCACCTCCAGAAAAAAGCTTTGGTGGTCTTGTTTCAGCAGAACATCTAACCTAGATTGGTTTACTTTAACGTTTTCGCCAGCAACTCGATAATTCTCAAAAGGTTTGAACAGTTTCTTTTCGATAGCCGCCTTGACTGCGAGGGTTGAGAAACGGGTGTCCACTATGATTGGAACGCCTAAACGTTCTACTGCAAACAAGTCATAGGAGCTCTTGCGTCCAGCATGGCATCGTTTTCGGAGGTAAACTTTTGCTTGAGGGATCAAAACTGTGAGAAGTCTTCCAGAGTTTGGGAGATGTGCAAGAGTTTTCTGTCCGTGGAGTTCGACTTCTGTCATGAATCGATTCAAACGATGTAGGAAAGTGCCTGTCTCAAGGTTTTCTGTTATGTTTATGGACGTCATGTGAACACCAAGACAATTCTGTAATCGACATCCAAAGGATAACAATCTAATTGATCTTTAAAGATTTAAGCGAAGCAAAAAGACAACCTACCTACGTTTTTCCAGTTCAAGCCTTAAAAGTTGGAAGTCACCCTCAAGGTCGCTTCGGTACTTAGCGTTGTACAAAGCGGCTGCTGGATGATACATGGGCATCACAGAAACTTTTAACCCGAGAATGTTCATTTCATATATTTTTCCGTGAAGCTTGGTGATGCCTTCAACTTCTTTGAAGCCAGCCTTCGAAAGGATGTAAAAAGTAGAATGCCTGCCCAGAGTCACGATCAACTTAGGCTCAATAATTTGGATTTGCCGATCTAAAAAAGGCGTACAAGTTTCAACTTCAACCGGAAGAGGGTCACGATTTTCTGGAGGTCTACACTTCAAAATGTTAGAAATGTAAACTTCACTTCGAGAAAGCCCAGCTCTTAACAACATCTCATCGAGAAGCCTTCCAGCTGCCCCGACGAAGGGTTGCCCCTTTATGTCTTCCCAATAACCAGGTGCCTCGCCGATGAACAGCACAGTGGAGTTTATGCTTCCCTCACCTGGAACGGTATTTTTTCGATTTTTCCATAAACTACATTTGCGACAAGCCGCAACCTCGGTGTAGATGGTGTTCAAAAGGTCTTGTTTAGACATAGTCACTTTACACTCTTGTCTTTAACATTTTTTCACTCGGTATTGACCTTTAATAAACTTTGGTTTTGGGAGTAGTAACGTATAAGAACGGTTTATAACCGTGTTTTGGAAACAGATAAACTCAACGAAATAGTAATCCTTAACTTACGGAGGAAAGAAACTGCCACACAGCTTCCATGAGCTTTATACTTTGATGCTTAAACTAGACTGCGGTTTATGCGGCAACCCTTCATGTCGAACAATGGCGAGAAAAATCGCCACTGGAGACACAAAACCTGAACAGTGCTTCAACCTCTCCAACCGACCAGAGCATAAGCAAAACTTACAAAAAATCAAACAGCTTTTGCGAGAAGGCGTAGAAATCGGAGCAAAAGGAACAATCATTATCGAGGATACGGGCATAACTTACATTCACCCCTGCATTTCAGAGACTGGAAAAGTAACTGCAGAAGCAAGGCTGACAACAAGCCCGGAGGGAATAATGAATTTAAAGTATGGGTTCTATGATCCTATACAGCTCTGCATGATGCTGAACATGACAAGTTTTTTCAAGGACATACGGTGTTCACCTAGCCTTGGTGTAGGAAGAGTCACCGTAGACGACAAAACAGTCTTAATCTATAAGGATGGAAGAATCAACGTAAGAAAAGCCAAAGACAAGGAAGACGCCATTCAAACAATACGCTTGGTCTCCCGAAACCTCTGGGGCGCCATCATCTGCTCCTATTGCGGCAACGCCGGCATAGACTGTGCCTCAGGTGGATGTGAGGAATGTGTAACCCAGGTTTGCCCAGTTATAAGCGGCGGTCCCCCAGACCCAACCGCAACCACTCGTGGTTCAATTCAACAGACCACTGTTTCAACTATTTTTGACAGGGTGAAAACTTTAGAAACAAAGAGCTATTTTGAGGAGGGAGTAAAGCAACTCGACGACGCCTTTGACATTTTTGAGAAGACAAGTTTCAAGCTTCTGGAGAAACAGATCTTTGATAGCTCAGCGTTGAAAGCAATACAAGATAAAATTGCTAAGGCAAACAAGTCAGCCATCAAGTTTATCGCTGAGACGCCGGACGTCTACAATGCCGCCATTGGTTTGATACTGAACGGAGTGGCTATAGATCTGACCAGAATAACAGATGGACTCAAGAGAGTAACATCCTCGAAAAAACTGTTGTCTCCTAAACTTAAAGAACTTTTTTCGGAGGCGGTTTCCATAGCAACTGAGGCATACCACGCTTTTAGAGCAGTGGATCTTGAGAAGGTAAAACGCATTTCTGATCGATACACGATGTTTCGAAAGCAGTGGACGGAAGCTTTCAAAGAGATGCAGGAAAAGGATGTGCTGACTGGGATTGAAAAAATAGCGGTAAACGGATTTTACATGTCACGTCTTCTAATAAAGCCTTTGCCAACATGAGTTAAAGAAGCTGTTTATTTTGCTATTGTTTCAGCTATTTCTTTCACAGTGGACACAAGCTTATCAACTTCATTCTTCGTGTTGTAAAAGTAGACAGATGCTCGAACGCTTCCAGGCTTGTGAATGATGTTTTTAGTGAGAGGGAGAGCACAGTGATGCCCTGAGCGTACCATAATGTTTGCTGAAACATCCAGTGCAAGAGCTACATCGTGGGGGTTCAAGTCGCCCACATTAAACGCTATGAGACCAATTCTGTACTCTGGTTCTGGACCGTAAACCTCGACTTTGGGAAGCGCTGTAAATCCTTCGTACATCTGTTTCGTTAATTCTCTCTCGTGGCTCTCAATGTTGGCCATCCCAATTTCTCTTAGATAGTCAATTGCCGCCCCAAGCCCTATGGCTTCAGCAACACTGGGGGTTCCAGCCTCAAACCTCATAGGACTCTTCTCAGGTGTATAATAGTCGAGACCCACATCCAAGATAGTTCCCCCACCAACAAATAAAGGCTCAACATCATCTATCAATTCTTCTCGAACATAAAGGACGCCCGATCCTGTTGGACCGCACATTTTGTGACCGCTGAAGGCGAGGAAGTCACATTTTATCTTCTGTACATCCACTTTCATGTGGGGAACTGATTGGGCGCCATCGACTAAGACGTAGGCTCCGTGCTCGTGTGCAATCGCAGTGATTTCTTTGATGGGGATGATCGTTCCCAATACGTTGGAAACGTGGGTTATTGCTACCAACTTTGTTTTGTCATCAATTGCCCTCTCGAAATCCGCTGGATCTAATAGACCAAGTACAATCGGTTTCTTAGGTTTAACAATTTCCAAATTCAAGCCACGTTTATTCTTTAGGCGAATCCATGGAATGAAGTTGGAATGATGCTCAATGAGTGAAGTTAAAATTTTGTCTTCTTTCTTCCAGTTTAAGCTATTCGCAACGACGTTAATTCCCTCAGTTGTGTTTCGTGTCATAATGATTTCCGTCTCAGATTTTGCGTTAATAAAATCTACAACCTTGGCACGAGCCAGCTCGTACTCCTCACTTGCTTTCTGAGATAAACTGTGGATTCCCCGCCCAACGTTGGCTCGATATTGACGGTAAAACTCCAACATCTTTTGAAGCACAGGTTCAGGCGTAAGACTGCTTGCAGTGCTATCCAGATAGATTACACCTTTTTCCAAAATTGGAAAATCTTTTCTTATTTTTTGTACGTTAAGCAACGTGCACCATCTCTGAAAAACAGACGTGTTCATAATTATACATTTCTATTCACGATTCAAATCAAACCTTATGAACAGCATGTTTCATGGATAAATCTTATCCGAATCCAGATACGACATATAACTCTAAGGGTAAGATTAAAATGGAAAATTTCAAACGTACTTACAAAGATGTCAAGATCGTAGTTACAACCGGCGACATTACAAGACAGAAAGTAGATGCCATCGTGAATCCAGCTAACAGCCACCTAATTATGGGAGGTGGAGCCGCTGGAGCAATCAAAAGAGCTGGAGGAAAAGAAATCGAGGATGAGGCAATCAAAAAAGCTCCAGTTCCAGTTGGAAAAGCCATAGCAACAGGCGCTGGGATACTTGAGGCAAAACACGTGATTCACGCACCCACAATGAAAATGCCTGCCATGCACATCGACGCAGAAAATGTAAAGCTAGCAATGAAAGGCGCGCTGGAATGCGCCGAGAAGTTGGGAATTCAGAGCATAGCTTTCCCTGGAATGGGCACCGGTGTCGGAGGCCTCCAACTTGAGGAAGCCACTGCCACCATGGTAAAGACCACAAGAAAGCACATTGACAACGGTACGTGTTTGAAGGAAATAGTTTTTGTCGGATTTAGAGACGAGTTAACCAACGCTTTTAAAAGAGTGGTTGAAGAATCACTGTGACTTCAATGAAGTTTGTCGGACAAACTGTGTGTAGCAGAAATTATCTTCAAGAATATGTCGGATTCAGAAGGATAAAGCCTCTATTTTCCGACAGTCTTAAATAGTTCTTTCGCTTAGTCTTTTTTAGAGAGTGATGTTGTGTCGGAATTCGACGGCAAAAAGCCGAAAACCAGAGAGGAATTCATTAGATTTTTGACGGCTGCAAAAGAGAAAGAGCGAGAGAGGCGAGTAGCTATGAAGCGTAGGTCGAAAAAACCGACAGTTTCTGGCACGGCGAAAATAATGAAGGTGCATCGTGATACGCTTTACGCGTGGATGAGAGAATTCGATGTTGAGTTTGAAGATGTTGGTAAAAGGGAGTTGGTGCCAGCTAATGTCATAGGAAAACCTGAAAAGTTCACCTACCTAATAGGTGAGGCGTTGGCAGGTGAAGGGTCTGAAGTTGCGCATGTTGACTTGATGATTGGCGATAAAGACGGTCCAGTGGGGAAGGCTTTCGCAAATGGTTTATCCACCTTGTCTGCTGGGCATACACCTCTTCTTGCAGTTATCAGACCAAATCTTCCACCCAAGCCTCACACTCTATTGGTTCCTAAGGTCACTGTGAAGAATCTTGATCAGGCGGGAAAAATATTTGGTCCTGCTCAGGCAGCGGTAGCCAAGGGAGTGGCTGACGCTGTTGAAGAAGGCATTATACCAAAGAATAAGCTTGAGGATTGGGTCATAATAACCAGCGTTTTCGTGCATCCAGAAGCAAAAGACTATCGAAAGATTTACCAGTACAATTATGGAGCCACAAAATTAGCTTTGAAAAGAGCTTTAGCTAAATATCCACCGCTGGAGAAAATAATATATGATAAAGACAGAGCCACACATCCAATCATGGGATACAAAGTGCCACGATTATGGAGACCACCCTACATCCAAATCGCTCTCGACATTCCAAGCTTAGGAAGAACAAAAAAAATCATGAGTGAATTACCGAAAAGCGACAGACTCATTCTAGAAGTCGGCACTCCTCTACTAAAGAAATATGGAACAAGAGTGATTCGTGATCTTAGGGAACTAGCTCCAGACGTTTTCATAGTGGCAGATTTAAAAACCCTTGATGTTGGAAAGGTAGAGGTTGACTTAGCCTTTGATGAAACTGCAGATGCCGTGGTGGCTTCAGGACTAGCAGCTTCAGAAACAATTGACAAATTCATTTACGAA
>CAYFTS010000223.1:0-9367 GCA_964346135.1 uncultured Candidatus Bathyarchaeia archaeon
CTCCCTTCTTCGCTTTCTTCACAATCTCTTGTTTAGGATCATGTCGAAGAGTTTTTGGATTGTTCTTCCTTTCCATTTCATGCAACCCTTAACCTTTACGCAAATATTCAGTAATCTTCTTCTGGAACAACGCGTCTTGTAACAGTTTGCTGCTTTCCACCCATCGCTTTAGCGGAATACGGAACTGGCTGGCGATTCTGGCTAACGCCTCCTCCAACGTGTTATATTTCAGTGGAGACTGCCTCAAAGCATTTCTCACGTTCTCCCTTACTTGCCAAACTCCAACCGGCATTATGTAGCCGGGACGAATTTCCCTCCACACAACCACTGAAGCTTGTCTTCTCTCTTTCATGAGCATCTCTCCTACCGCCAGTCGCGCCGCGTAGTAGCACCCTCCAATAGCTGCATATGTAGTGCGTCCCTCGAATCCTTCCCAGTCGGAATAGAGAACCACGTTTCGTCCAGTTGGGTTCCAAACTGTGCCTGGATACCATGCTTCCATTGCTTCATAGCTCCAAGCGCTTGGTATCATTAGTATCTCAAACTGGTTGTCTAGATACTTTGATTCGTAGACATGATATTCATTGATTTCTGGAAACGTCTTAACTTGCTCCATCAGATTCTTGGAGATGATGCTGTCAACCGCTGTGATGCTCCATCGAGTTGGAACTAAACGCCTCTGCTTCTTTAGTCCAAACGCACCCACGCTGAAGGCTCGCTGGATTCTTGAAACTAGTCCACCCTTGTTGTGAAGTGTGACCACAGCCTCCGCCGCCTTCAAATCCGTGTCTCCGTATGCCTTCTCACTCTGATGGTCCCATCGAGACGTTCCAATGTCCATAGATCGTATGAGAGCGGAAGGACCGAATGGTTGAATGTCGTCGTCTAAGATAAGCCGTTTCTGAGGTTTCTTTTTGAATGCCAACTCTACGTCCACAGGACCATTGGACAACGCGAGTTCTCGGGTTCTATCCATGATTTTTCCCGCTTCCTCAAATCTTTTAACGTGTACTCGGTGCTTTCCTCTCACCAGCATTGATCTGAAGCCGACAATTTCATCCATGGTTTTTCCAAACCAGAATTCGGGAAGGTCAAAGAAGCTTGTGTCTTCATGAACGGGTGGAACAAGGGGACCAGCATAGACATAGGGATATCCGATTCGGCCAACAAAGACGCTGGGAGGAGAGGCGCCATCCATGTCCATACTGGAGATGAGGGGCATCGTTCGAAAGTACGAGTTTAACCGAACGATTAAGGGGCATCTGGTTTTTCCACACAAAAACTTTGACCCTTTACAAGCTACACACAAACCTTTCCATGTCATAGCTTTTTCTAACAAATAATCTGCGTTGTAGTTTAGGTCGGCGGCAACTTCTGGGTTGTTGATGAGCTTTAGAATCCAGAGGTTTTTCTTTCCGGCTTTCCTTGGTTTTCTCGCCCATTTTCTCAGTTTTTTCATATTTTCTATGCCGCCGTGTTTCACTTATAATATATTTAAGTTGTGAAGTTTAAAAATGAGTTGATAAATGGTAAGATTTCTATTCAACAAGCATTCATTTCCAAGATGAGGATAGAACAGCGCAAAAAATATGACTAAACGACAATGGTTTACGTTTATCCAGTTTCTTGGTACGTGCACTCTTTATTTTCTATTAGTAATTTGGGTAACAGAAAATTTATAGGAAGCTTTGTTCTCATTGAAGCCTTTGAAGGATTGAGACAACGAAAACAAATAATGATTTCCATCTAACTTCACGTACGACTGGCTTTCCAGTTCTTATATGGCAGACATTTAGAATACTTCGTCTAAAAGAAGTGATAGAACTGATGACACTAATTCGCTTCTCATCCTACTTCATCTTTCTAGTGTGAGATTTTTATGGAAAATATTTTAATTCTAATTTGCATCACTTATGGTGTTTCATTAGGTTTTGGCTTTTTGTTACAGAAGTATTTCAAAATACCATGGATGTTTGCCGCTTTGTTCTTTGGCATTATTCTTTCTCCGTTTGATTTCTTCGGTCCCTCTATTGAAAGTGAATCTTTTCAGCTGTTGGCGACGCTGGGGATGCTTATTATGCTTTTCATGATTGGTTTCAATTTAAATTTGAAGGAAATAAAGAAGCTGGAGAAACAGATTTTCATGGGCGCTATTTTGATAATTTCTTTAGAAGGTTTTTTGGGGAGCTTGCTTTTTTATTTAGGTTTTCCAGTTGACGTAAGCAATTCTTATTTGGTCGCGTTGATAACTGCCTTTTCTTTTGCAACAGTTGGTGAGGCAATTCTTTTGCCTATTCTTTCTGAATTTAACGTGCTTAACACAACTTTTGGTCAACTTACGTTGGGGATAGGAACCATCGATGATGTCATAGAGGTTTTAATGCTTGCAATTATTGCTGCTTTGCCTGCTTTTTTACCAAAAGCCCAGGTTCAAAGCGCCCCAGACCCCGTGTTAATTCTTTCTGCTTTGGGCGGTTTGCTTCTTCTTACTTTGACAATGACAAAATTAGGAAGTAAACTCAGAAATATTCTAAGAAAGAACTCGAAAACGCCTTACGTGTATCTTCTCCTATTCCTATTTGTCTTCTTTTCTTTTTCTGCACTTGGCGGACTTGCTTTCGAAGGTTTGGCTGCGATAGGTGCACTTTTAGGTGGCATAGTTACGAGACAATTATTGCCTGAAGAAACGCTGCACGAAGATGAAAAAGCTATAGAGTTTCTTGGCTACGTCTTTCTTTCCCCACTTTTCTTTCTGAGTATAGGGGCAGACGTTTCTTTGACTTCTCTTCTCATTTCCCCCTTGTTAGTTGTTCTCATCTTGGTTGTTGCAAAAACTTCAAAACTTTCAGCATCGTTTCTGCTTTTCCGAAGAATGCTTGGAACAAAATACTCTTTGTTACTAGGCGTAGGACTCGGTGTAAGATTTAGTACAAGCCTAATTGTCCAGTTCATCCTCTTTAATTCTGGACTTATTTCCCTCACTCTATATTCCGCTCTAATAGCGACCGCTATAATCTTGAAGCCATTAATAATCGGCATTTACTCTTGGGGCTTATCCGGTGGAAATCTTCCGTAGATGTCGCAGACGTCTTTTCAACTATCTGTCCGCGCCTCATTTACCTTTCAACTTTTCCACAATTTTAGCCTAGAAGAGTAAGTAAGAATCCAAGACTCGTGGATGCAATTCCTACAAAGCGTATCCAGACATCAATTTTTGAGAAATTGAGTAGCTGAGTATCAAAAATAGTTTTATTTGACTCTGAGCATTAGCAATATGTGAACATAAATGAAGGATAAAATGAAAATTTTAGTCGGAATTGATGGTTCAGATCATTCAAAAGCAGCACTCATAGAAGCGCGCAATGTTGCCAAAAATTTTTCGGGTTTCATAAAAGTTATTACTGTTCATAAACAGGGTACGGATGAGAAAGCAGAAAAAATTCTGAAAGAAGCAGAAAAATATTTGAAAAAAGAAAAAATCGATTTTAGTCTATCATCAATTCTCGGTTCTAACCCTTCCAGGGCTTTAGTAAACACAGCTAAGCACGAAAATTTTGACTTAATTGTTGTCGGGAGTAGAGGTTTAGGCAGTGCAGCAGCATTCCTGCTAGGCAGCGTCTCCAAACGAGTAGTGTCTAAAGCCCATTGTGACGTTCTTGTTGTAAAAAAGTAAGAACCGATATTCGATTTTGTACATTAATTACATGTTACATCAATTGTTGTGATGCACGCACTTATCTTATCCGATGGCGAGTCACGTTCAGTAGCAAAATTAGTAAAATTTTACTTCACCATAGTGCTTAAAATATATTCGCCAATTATCAAAAAGATATCCAATAGAAGAATCATTATGGTTATAAAAATTAGAGTTCTCTCAACTCTATGAATTGAACCTAAATCTTGTAATGTTAAAATGCTGTCTAAGCTCCTACTATAGGAATCTGCGAATTCAAGCTCTCTATCAATGTCATCAATCGCATCATGTATAATCAATTCTGCTTCTTCATCGATTTTAATGTGTGGTACTACCCGCTCTCTTACATCAGACATTAACTCTCTTTCAACCCATAAAAGTCGATGAAGAGTGAAAAGTTCTCTTTTAAGTTTGAAAACAGAATGAGTAACCGATTTCTGCCATGGTTTTTCGAGTGTTTTTTCCTCAATCTTGTCGATCTGTTCTTTAATAGACATCATAGCTTTTGAATTCTCATTTGCCACCTCACGTAACAACCTGCCAACTATAAAAGATAGCTCTATCCCTCCATTTTCTATCATGTAACTTCTTAGCGTTTCAACTAACTTTCCAACAAGTTTTGTAGAATACGCATCTCTCGAAGTGATTATAATTCTCTCCTTCACAATTACGGACATCGGATGTAATTGTAGCGCATTTCCAAATTCAACAAAAGGAATAGAAATCAAAGCGTAATCGCGATATCTTTCACAACTTGGATCAATTTTTTCCTTCTTAACATTGTTCAAAATATTTGTTTCAATTCCAAAAAACTCTGAAAGGATCGCGGTTTCTTTATCGTCTAAATCTGAGCAGTCAACCCAGAGCCAGTCGACTTTACTACTGAGATCATGTAATGCTTTTGAAGAAGATATGTCGCTACTGTGGAGTTTTTTCCCTGCTACGGTGTAATACACTCGAATCACTAGTAATCCCCACCAACGTCATTTAACGCAATGAAATTACAACCAATCAGTGCCCTATAAAATGTTTTTCCTTTCTGATGGTTAGTTGCTATAATAGGGCAAACATGGCGATGAGAGGAGCAAACACTGAAGCAACTAGAGACATCACGGTTATCATCGTGTTTAGCGATGGACCAGCTGTATCTTTGAAGGGGTCGCCCACAGTGTCGCCTACAACTGCAGCCTTGTGCGGATCTGAACCTTTACCGCCAAATGCTCCCGCCTCAATGTACTTCTTAGCATTATCCCACAATCCACCCGCATTAGCCATCAACAGAGCGAAGATTAAACCAGAGAATATACTGCCACCTAAATATCCGCCTAGCGCTTCTATGCCACCAACGAAGCCCACGACCAGAGTGACAACGATCGATAATACGCTTGGAAGCATCAGTTCCTTCAAAGCTCCTTTCGTGGCAATGTCTACACATGTTGCATAGTCTGGTCTTGCTCCCTCCTTCCCCTCTTTTAAGCCTGGAATATCTCTAAATTGTCTTCTAATTTCTTCAATCATTCTAAAAGCATTTTTACCTACGCCAAGCATCACCAATGCTGAAAATAGAGGTGGCATAGCAATACCTATGAGGGCCCCGGTCAAAACCAAAGGGTTCATCAGGTCAAAGCCGATGGTTTCAAGAGTTAAGTTTTGGACTATTTCTTGATAGGCAGCAAGCAACGCAAGCACTGTTAGCCCTGCCGCTCCTATTGCAAAACCTTTTGTTATAGCCTTAGCAGTATTGCCAGCTGCATCTAGTCTATCCGCTATGTCTATTACTTCCTCTTCTAGTCCTGACTGTTCCGCGATTCCTTTTGCATTGTCAACTATTGGACCGTATGCGTCGCCGGCAACGATCATCCCGACGATTGACAACATTCCAATAGCACTCATGCCGACTCCGTATACTCCGGAGATTCCGGATGCTTCAGCTAAAAAGTATGCTCCTGCAGCTGCTACAGCAATTCCAAGAAGTGGTGGAAACATGCTTATCAAACCGTAGGAAAAACCGGTTATTATGTTGATGGCGGCTCCTGTTTGAGATGCTTCTGCAGTTTTTATTGCGGGAGCTCTATCTATGGAGGTGAAGTAGTCTGTTGTGATGCCGATGATGACTCCTGCTATTAATCCAACAACCGCTGCTCCCCAGATGCCTAAATTAAATTTTAGATAATAGGTTACCAAAAATGTCAAGACCGCAAAAATAACGCATGTTAGATATGTTCCCCAGTTAAGTGCTTTTCCAGGATTGCCTTTTTTACCAACTCTTACGATGGCAACTCCTAGGATTGAGGCGAAGATTCCTAGACCAGCAAATATTAATGGCAAATTGACAAAGGAATTTTCAAATGATGTAACTCCTGGTGCGAGACCTACTGCCAATATCATTACTGCTACGATGCTGGCAACGTAAGAGTCAAATAAGTCGGCGCCCATGCCCGCTACATCACCAACGTTATCACCAACGTTATCTGCTATTACCGCTGGATTTCTAGGGTCGTCTTCAGGGATGCCGATTTCCACCTTACCCACAAGGTCAGCGCTTACGTCAGCGGTTTTTGTGTATATGCCTCCCCCGGCTTTTGCAAATAATGCCATGGCACTTGCACCGAAACTGAAGCCGAGAACAATTTGCGGATCACCAGTAAGGTAGTAGACAACGCTTATCCCGAGCAGAGCAAGTCCAACAACAGATAAGCCCATGACCGCTCCACCGCGGAATGCTATTGGAAATGCTTTGTTTAACCCTTCTTTTGCTGCATGGGCTGATCTGACGTTTGCTTTGAGAGCAATTGCCATCCCAAAGAATCCAGCTAAGCCTGAACAGATTGAACCAAAAATATATGCTAACGATAAACTAATGTTCTGACTAATTGTTTCAGTAGTCCAAATGGGCTCAGGAATAAAGATCGCTAAGACCGTAGCTACGACTACAACGAAAACTGCAAGGTACATGTATTCTCTTTTCAGAAACGCGTTTGCGCCTTCTTTTATTGCTTCGGCGATTTCTCGCATTTTAGTGGTTCCGCTGTTTTGTTTGTTCACGTAATGGAACAAATAGGTTGCAAACATAATCGAAACTATAGCCGCTATCGGCGCGATTATCCACAATTCCATTTTTATCTACTCCATAGCCAAACACTCATCATGAAGTTCTAGTAGCAGTGAGTTCAAGTTTTGTTGCCCGAAGTGTTAGAACATCTAATTTATAAACTTTCGCAAACCAAAATCTGGAACAATTTCGTAGCGTTGGGATGAAAGAGTTGGTATAGCTATGGGAAAAACATGTTGGGTAGTTGAAAGAAAACTTTTTTTTAGGAGTAAGACGGTCTTAAAAGGCTAATGCCATATAATAAGGGTAAATATAAAGCAGGCGGTTGATGTGAGCCAAGAATGGTACGCAATGAAAACTGAGGAACTCATGGCTACCTTAAAAGCCAGCGAGAAAGGCTTGAGTAGGGAAGAAGCTGATCGTCGACTGCAAGAATTCGGGCCAAATGAGCTGGTTGAGAGGAAGAGAGTAACCCTTTTTCAAATATTTTTCGGACAGTTTAAGGATATTTTCGTAATCATGCTTCTAATTGCAATCGGCATTTCCGTTTTAATTGGAGAGATAATAGATGCTTCAACCATAGGTGCCATAGTAGTTCTCAACGCTGTAGTCGGTTTTATTCAAGAATATCGGTCAGAAAAAGCTATGGAAGCCATGAAAAAGTTGACAGCTCCAAAGGCTCGTATATTGCGGGATGGGAAAGAAGCGCTTATGCCCGCGAAGGAAGTTGTGCCTGGTGACATTGTCATTTTGGAGGCTGGAGATCGTATTCCAGCTGATGGTCGACTCCTTGAGGTAGTTGATTTAAAGACTGATGAGGCGGTTTTAACGGGTGAATCAACTCCTGTGGGGAAAATGACCGGGGCTCTCGACAAGAAAACGCCCGTAGCCGACAGAAAAAATTCGGTTTTCATGGCCACCCACATTACATATGGTAGAGGAAGAGCGGTAATAACTTCTACAGGCATGGGTACAGAGTTTGGGAAAGTCGCTGAGATGGTTCAAGCTGTGGAGGAAATGGATACTCCTCTCAAGCAGAAGCTAGCACGTTTCGCCAAAAAATTGGGAATAGTAATTATAGTTATATGTGCTATCATATTTGCTCTTGAATTGTATGAAATATTTATCATTGGAGTAAGCATAGTAGGCGAAGCCATAGGAGACATTATAAATGCGTTCGAAATAGCGGTTGCACTAGCTGTTTCAGCCGTTCCAGAAGGTTTGCCAGCCGTAGTAACCATATCCCTTGCCCTCGGTGCCCGTGAACTTGCAAAACGCAACGCCATCATTAGGAGACTTGCGTCAGCTGAAACATTAGGAGCTACAACCGTCATCTGTTCCGACAAAACTGGCACACTAACAAAGGGCGAAATGACTGTACGCAAAATTTACACCAACGACAAGACGATAGATGTAACAGGAGTCGGCTACGAATCTAAAGGCGATTTTCTCCTAAACGGTACTCGCATAGATCCAAAGGAAGATAATCATCTTGCTTTACTGTTGAGGGCTAGCACCTTATGCTCCAATGCCTCTTATGATGGAAAAAGCGTGATTGGAGACACTACAGAAGGAGCATTGATTGTAACGGCAGCCAAGGCGGGAATGACGCAAGAAAACTTGGAGAACACGTATCCTCGTGTGCAAGAGATACCCTTCACATCCGAGAGAAAGCTCATGACAACCGTCCACAAATCACCTGAAGGAAAGATATTTGCCTACGCCAAAGGAGCTCCTGAAATCATTTTAGAACACTGTGATCATATCCTTGAAGGTGGCAAAACAACTAAACTGACTGAAAAAGAGAGAAAACGCATCCTAGGAACAAATGAGGAAATGGCAAAGGAAGCCCTGCGAGTTCTCGCCGTAGCCTATAAAGAGTTGCCAAACACCGCTTCAGAAAAATTCGATGAAGAAAACTTAGAGAAAGACTTAGTCTTTCTAGGCTTAACTGGAATGATTGACCCTCCAAGAGAGGAAGCAAAGGAAGCTAACCGTCTATGTCAGCAAGCAGGAATAAAGACCGTCATGATTACTGGAGACCATAAACTTACGGCAGTGGCTATAGCCAAAGAGTTAGGCATGTTAAAAAGCGATGTAACTCTGACCGGTGCCGAATTAGACGATATAAATGACGAAGAATTTGAGAAAATAGTGGAAGATGTGGCAGTCTACGCTAGAGTTTCTCCCGAACATAAGATTCGAATAGTTAAAGCGCTGAAAAAGAAAGGACACATTGTTGCCATGACTGGAGACGGAGTGAATGATGCACCAGCTCTTAAACAGGCAGATATTGGCGTAGCCATGGGTATCACTGGCACAGACGTAACAAGAGAAGCTGCAGACATGGTGCTGGCCGACGACAACTTCGCCACGATAGTCAACGCTGTTAAGGGAGGGCGAAGCATTTACGATAATATAAGAAAATTTTCCTTCTTCTTAATGCGTTCCAATTTCGACGAATTAGGTATAATAGCCACATTCGCTTTTATGGGCCTAGAACTTCCACTTCTTCCTGGCATGATATTATGGTTAAATCTGGTCACAGATGGAGGACCCGCTGTAGCTTTGACGATGGAACCTCCTGAACCAGATGTGATGCAGCGTCCTCCACGCAACCC
>CAYFTS010000224.1:0-16562 GCA_964346135.1 uncultured Candidatus Bathyarchaeia archaeon
AACTCTTGCTCATATGCAGCTTGCACATCCTTGGACGTAAACCACATGATGGGGAAGTGTCTTTCAACAATTCTATGAACCTTGGCAATTTTAGAGCGTTTAGAGGTTGCGTTCACCCATTCAGGATTTTTCTCTTCAGGTATACCCCCAAGCAACTCAACAATATCCAACAAGCGGATGGCTTTTTCCCTTGTCACGCGCCCTTCGAAGGTTACAGTGTAACGGTTCCCGCTTCCATCGAAGACATCCACTCGCATTTTCCTCGCTGGCATCCAAGACCCCTTTCCATCAAACCGTTAACAGTTAACGTTCACAAGTTATAGAGATTGTGGTGAGAACCAGAAAATAAAAACTGTGAAAAACGTTTTAAAACAGTAAAGACGACAAAATTACATTCTTTTTGTTTCACAAAGTTCACAGATAGTTTTGTCAGCTAAATATAGAGAGAAGACAGAATGCTCTCTGTTTTCCAGTAGAAGCCAAGGGGTCATTTCTTTACTCATTCTAGGGCACAAAAACGTTAATTTGGGAAGGCCGAGTGTGTTAGGCGAATCAGCAGACAGTCAATTTCTCATGTGTTCACAAAAAAGTTAAATTTAGAAAGAATAGTGGTTAGACTTAAAATGTTTTTCTTATGGATAACAAACGAATTAGTAGGTGTATTTCAGCAGGTTTTGATAGTGATTATTGTTGCGGTTTTTCGAGGCACTGCCTCTAACCCCCTAGTTTCCACTGGAATAATGCTGCCAATTATAGAAGCCATTGTGTAGATTCGCAATAAAAATGTCTACAAAATGCTCGAGAGTTTTCTATAAAAATGATTAAATAAAAACTTTCTTACTAACCCACGAACGGCTCTTTCTTATAGGAGAAAGAAATTATCAATTCCTCTTACAAACGGCTCTAAAGGAAATATAGGGGTCTGAGGCTCCACCAAACTTCTAATTCCTCCCTTTTGTCTGACACTTCTCGTTAATCCCTATTAAAAATATCAAATCCACCTCTCGATGTCTCTCTTTTATTTCATTTTAGATTTTTATGTGCTACCGTTTACTTTTTTGGAGGAGAGTTTTTATCTGACGAGTTGAAGTTGAAGGGTCTTATGTATTTTACTGAGTGGGGATGCCTCCATGAAAGAGACTGCTTTGTTGGATGATGTCTTTGAACGATTCTTAGAAAACACTAACATCTTCAAAGATAGAGAAGTACTACGACATGATTATGTTCCTAACAAACTTCCTCATCGTGAGGAACAGATTTGTTGCCTCGGCGAGATTGTTGCCCCCGTCTTAAAGGGTTCTCGCTGTTCTAACATCTTCGTCTATGGAAAAACGGGCACTGGAAAAACCGCTGTCATAAAATACGTGTTGAACAGGCTTGCAGACAAGGCTCGTGAGTTTGTAGCACCTGTCAAAGTTTGTTATGTGAACTGCCGGTTAGCAGGCACGGAATACAGGGTTTACTCGAGCTTATGCAGTGCTATAGGCATAAATGTTCCATTCACTGGCCTCGCAGTGGGAGAGATTTTTGATCGACTTAAGGCTGGTTTGGATTCAAGAAAACTTCTTTTTATAGTTGTACTCGATGAGATTGACGCGCTCATAAAAGCCCGAGGTGACACATTGCTTTATGAATTAACGAGAATAAATGAAACTCTTGATGGCAGCAGAACCTCGATTGTGGGAATCTCCAATGACCTTCAATTCAAAGAATTTCTTGATCCTCGAGTTTTAAGCTCCTTAAGTGAGGAGGAGATAGTTTTCAGGCCGTACGATGCCGCAGAGCTTCAAGATATTCTTCGCGATCGAGCTCAAATGGGTTTTCTTGATGGTGTAGTTCTTGATGGTGCTGTAGGTTTATGTGCGGCCTTGGCAGCAGCAGAGCACGGTGATGCTCGCAGAGCCCTGGATCTTCTTCGTGTTGCGGGTGAGCTGGCGGAGCGAGGGGGCTCTAAACAGGTTGTGGAGGAGCACATAAGGCTGGCTGAGAAGAGAATTGAGCATGACCGGGTTATGGAAGCTTTGAAGAATCTTCCTTCTCACTCAAAACTTGTTTTGTGTAGCGTTTACTTGTTGGGAAAAGCAAAAGTTAGTTGCGCCATCACTGGCGACATATACGAAATTTATTCTGAAGTCTGTGATCAGTCAGGACTCGCACCGCTGACTCAGAGACGTGTTAGCGGTTTGATTAATGAATTAGATGTGCTTGGTTTGTTGAACTCTCGGGTTGTTAGTATGGGGCGGTATGGACGTACAAAAAAAATTCGTTTAAGCGTGGCGCGTAGTCTTATTAGGAAAGTGTTTACTAGGGATGACAGACTTAGGCGTCTGATGAATTATGAGCCTAGATGTTTGGCGGGAATTTCGCGTAGTCGGAGTTGAAGATGGAAGTTTCTGCAGAGAATCATTAAACTGCAATGCTGAGGAAACGTTGCTGGTTTGCGTTTTATTTCGAGGAAGATTAATAGAGAGCTTTCAAACAGACACCATAAAAGTGGATGGTTTGGACGCTTCCAACAAACTCATCACAATGCTGCATCAATGGACTTTTGACGCTGTTATGTTGGCAGGAGTTTCTTTCGCAGGCTTCAACTTGGTGGATCCAACGCTGGTTTTTGAAAAGTTCGGTAAACCCGTTATCGTGATATCAAGAACAAAGCCAGATAATATTGCTGTAAAAAACGCTTTATTTCAACACTTTGAAGATTGGCGGGTTCGTTGGCGTGTCTTTGAGAAGCTCGGTTCTGCATATCCAATTGTTTCGACGCCCGACGAGCCGCCTCTATACGTAGAAATTGTTGGCGCTACACCAAATTGGGCGGCAAAATTGATTCGCGCTTTTATTGGCTGTTGTAGAATTCCAGAACCTGTACGAGTTGCTAGGCTCATTGCGAGGGGTCTTACGCGTAAGCCGTCGTAAAGGAGATAGATGTAACCCTTAGTGTTTGCAGGTTCACGATTGGGACTATCCCTGGGTTGGGTTCTAGTCCCATTTTCTTTTGGTATTGGGTTTGACTTTGCCAAGCACCCGAGTTTACCATGAGGATTCCTCGATATGTGTCATGCCCCAGTACATGCACATGTCCGGTGTGAAAGATGTCAGGTACTCTTTCTATGACCATGAAGTCTCGTTTTTCCGGGGCTATGGGAGTTCTTTGTCCATAGATAGGTGCTAAATGTCTACTTTGCAAAAGAAGTTTCATGGCTTTGTCTGGCGTGTGAAAGTTTACGTTTGGAGTAGCGGCTATGATATCGTCTAAGCTGCGTCCATGGTATAAGAGCAGTTCTACGCCGTGGAGACTAACTGCACATGGATCCCCAAGTGAGAGTATTTTTCTGGCTTCGTGTAATGGTTCAGCGTAGTTTTGGGGTATGGCGGGTTGTGGCAGTGCTTTTCGTGATGCGTCGTGGTTTCCAGGTATGATTATTAGTTCGACGTATTCAGGAATTTGCTCTATTAGTTTCGCTACTGCTTGGTATTGTTCATAAATGTTTTCTATTGTCAATTCTTTTATCTGTTCTGGGTATACGCCTACGCCGTCAACAAGGTCGCCAGCAATAACCACGTATTTTACGTGGCTTGCTGTTTCTTTTAATTGCTTGTTTCCAAACTTTCCATTTAACCAGGACAAGAATCGTTGGAACGCCCCATGCATAAACATGTTGCTTCCAACATGCAAGTCTGAAATGAGCGCTGCATATACCGGTATCGGAGCCTTGTTTGGAGTTTTTTTAGGCACGTCAGGTAGGAAGAAGTCTTCAGCGATAAGCAGATCATTTTTTCCTTTAATGACGCTTATGCATAGGACTTGGTCTAGTAATAGTGTTTGGGCTTTTCCTATAACTTTTGAAGGCACGAATATTGTGGCGTTGGCTTCTAAGTCCTCAATTGTTAAGAAAATTTTTTGTTTACGTTCTCGTTTCTCGGTGATCATTCCGATAATCTTAACTTTTGAGTTTGCTGGAGCTTTTAGTGCTTCTGATATTGATGTTGCATCCTTTGTGTCCATTCTTCTTCTCAGGAATTTTTGTATTCTTTTGAACCGGTCTTGAAAATATTCAAGGTACTCCTCCATAGATCCTGTTGTGCATATTTGGTCAGTGGGGTCTTCTGTCACCTTTATATCTGCATCTATGTCTTTTGCGTATGCACGGAAAAAAGTTTTTTTTGCTTCAATGATAAGAGAAGGTGAGGGCTGTTTCGCTTCTTCTTTTTCAGGGAAAACTTCTTTCATTATGTTTTCCAGAAAACTTTTGTTGATAAACAACGGTTTTTCAGAGAGTGTTTCAACCTTCTTAACAGCTTCTTCCATTAACTTGACGGGGTCTTCTGTTTGAGATATTGTTTCTAAGAAATCGAAGGCGCCTTTTTCAAGCTGATAGCCGGACGTTAATGCAAAGGAAACGGCTCTTTGAATTCTTTCGCTCACAGTTGTAACTTCCTCCAGTCACTTCCCGATGGAACGACAATATATCCTTCTTTCCTGTCTCCTATCAATTCTGTTTTTCCTTGTATGTAAAGGTGTCCTGTCAGCGCGGCTGTTGCGGCGTCAATTTCGTGAGGTGACAAAACTCGTGTTTTCAGTTCTCCCTCTAAACCTAGTCGTAGTAAGATTGTTTGAATTTTTTCCCAGTCTTTGGTTGGTATTTTTAATGCTTTGCGAGTGGATGTTGGGTGAACCTCGATAACTTTGAATCGTCTTTCCGTGAGTTCTTTAACTATCCTTATTGCTCGTAGTGTTAGGTTTTCCATGGCTGGAAAACGCGGAGGGAAAACGGGATATCCATGCTTCTGCATTTCTCTGTCAGCCTTTCTCATGATGACTTTTTTGGGTATGCTTAAGGGAGCGTCTACTGCAATAATTTTTGGGTCGCAATTTATTGAACGTTTCAAGATTTCTTCGTCATGATGTAAGTGGCAGGTGGATATGATTTTGTTTCGTAACATAGCCCAGCCAGTTGGGTTTTTGGCTTTTCCCGCCAAGTCTATACCTATAATGATGTTTTTTGGCATTTCTTTAGTTGCCTACCTAATTCTAAAAATACATGTTCTTATTTAGATAACAATTTAGGCTGGAGATGTCTAGACAATTTTCCTCTTTTTCTAACTAAGCTCTTCAAATGGGATGCGACGTACATCTAACATTGTCCATGGACGTGAATGAATACGTGCACGTACGAAGCCTTAATATTAGCAAGCCTTAATGGTTGAAGGAAAGAGTGGAGCTCATGAAGTTGGCAGACGTTCTTAAGCGAGAGTTCTCTTTCATTACAGGGAACTATCGAGTCCTTGTTGTGAGTTGGATATTAATAGACCTAGCTATGGAGATGCCTACTCCAAACTTTCAGTATTTCGTCCAAGCTCTAGGTGGGACTGGTGTGGCCCTAGGAATCATAGGTTTTGCCAATTTTCTTGCAATGGCGGTCGTAGCCTTTCCTGGTGGCTACCTTGCAGACAAATATGGAAGACGTCGGCTCATAACTACCATGACGTTTGGAATGGCCTTGTCGACCCTGTTCTTTGCGCTTGCTCCGACTTGGCACTTCATTTTGTTAGGATCCATCATCAGCAATCTCTTTCTAATTTATCAACCTGCATTGTTCGCAATGTTCCAAGATTCGCTTCCTCCAGAGCGCAGAGGCATGGGTTCTTCAATCACAGAGCTTATCCGTGGCACCGTTAACACTCCGGGTCCTGTAATCGCTGGTTTTTTGTTGTGGCAATTTGGGTTGGTTACAAGTATGAGAATCATCTACCTGACTGTAACAGCTCTGTTTCTCACTGCAGCGGTATGGCGGCTTAGATTGAAGGAAACAATGACTAGGGCAGAGCCAATTCGCTTCCGTTATTTCATCTCTTCGTACCCAAAGGCCTTCAAAGAGAGCGTCAGCGTCTGGAAAGTTGTGCCACGGTCAATGTTTTGGCTGTTCATAAGTCAGACTCTAGTTATGTTTGGATGGTCGCTTACTCAAGTAATCAATGCCCTCTACGCGAGAGATGTACTTCTAATACCAGAAGAGCAGTGGTGGCTTGTATTTATCCCGCTTTTTTTGACTATGATCATAGCTTCTATCCCAATCGGCAAGATGATTGACAAGATTGGAAGGAAAACTCCACTAATTCTCGGGCTATTAATATTCAGCGTAGCTATACTGATTTTTATCACTGGCAACCTCTTGGCCGTTATGATTTCGATGTGTCTTTTCGGGACTGCGGAATTGTTAGCGATGTCGGCGTTGACGGCACTTACAGCGGATCTTGTAATTCCAGAGAACCGGGGCAAGGTAAACGGGTTCATAAACTTTATTACCTACATCTCTATGGGCATCGGAATGTTGCTGGGTAACTACTTCTATGTAAGCTTCATTCCTCAATTGCCCTTTTACGTAACCCTTGGATTAATCATTGCAACGCTCCTCATAACCTTGTTTCTCATACACGAACCCGAGAAGCAAGTGGGCGCGATCACTTCGGTATAAAGTTCACTGTGTACAACAATTATTGCAAGTGCTTAGAAAATACACATAAGTCATATATTGTCGAAGAAATTATCGATCTACGGCGATTAACATGGTAAACACAATAGGAGCGTTAACATCCAGTTATGATAAATTGATGGCGAAGACTAAAGAGATAACAATTCTTCAAACTATCGTTTCCATCATTCATTGGGACATGGAGACGAAGATGCCTCCAAAAGGAATCAATCTACGAAGTCAGCAACTAGCCATGCTCAGTCAAATTGAACACAGAATGAGCACCAACCCCGAAATTGAAACTTTACTCTCAAAAATTGAAAAACACCCAATTTACGACACCTTAAATGAGTTGCAGAAAAGAAACGTGTACTTGATCAGGAAAAACTATGATGAGCAAACAAAACTTCCCGAAGAACTCGTCGTAGAAACCGCCAGACAACAGGCCATTGCCATCGATGTGTGGAAGAAGGCAAAAGCGGCCAAAAACTTCTCCATGTTCAAACCGGAACTTGAAAAGCTTCTAGAATTGAAAAAGAAAGCCGCAGAAATCCTTATGCAAGTGAAGGCTACCGCAACGCCTTACGATGCGCTGATCGACATTTTTGAGCCAAAAATGACCGCAGAGACGATTGCCAAAATTTTTGGAGAGTTGAAAGAAGGATTGGTTTCTATAATGGTAAAATGTTTAAGCGCGCCGAAACAACCCGGCACATCATTTCTAAGGCGTAAGGTTTCCTTCGGCGTTCAACGCAAGGTTTCCAATGAACTCGCCAAGTTTACGGGTTACGATGTAGAGTCGTCAGAGGCTAGAGGTAGAATTGATGAGACTGAGCATCCTTTCACTACTGGTTATTATGATGATGTTCGGATCACAACCCACTACTATGAAGACAACTTTGTGTCCTCTTTGTTTTCTGTGTTACACGAAGCTGGTCACGCCATCTACGACCAGAACCTAAAGGCAGAATGGATCTATCAGCCAATAGGCACAAGTTGTTCTCTTGGATTCCACGAATCTCAGTCACGATTCGTAGAAAACATAATTGGCCGATCACGCGAATTCTGGGTATATTTTCTCCCAAAACTGAAGGAGCTCACAGGCAACGCCTTTTTCGATTTGGCTTTAGACGATTTCGTACGGGCAATCAACCACGTTAGGTCCTCTAAGATACGCGTTGAGGCAGACGAAGTTACTTACTGTCTTCACGTAATCATTCGTTTCGAGATTGAACGCGAATTAATAGCTGGCAAAATTGCTGTAGCAGACCTCCCAGAAATTTGGAATCGGAAGTACAAGGAATATCTAAATGTGAATATTGAAAACGACTCGGAAGGCGTTATGCAAGACACTCACTGGGCTAGTGGTTACTTCGGCTACTTCCCAACCTATGCGTTGGGTAACATATACAGTGGACAAATTCTTAATGCATTGGAAAGAGCCTTGCCTAACTGGAGAGGTCAAATTGCAGAGGGGAATTTCCACGATGTCAAAAAGTGGCTAGTCGAGAACGTTCATCACTTCGGGGATCTTTATGACCCAGCAGTTCTCATTAAGAAAATCACTGGTGGAGAAATAAACGCTAAGCCTTATCTTGAATATCTTAACGAGAAATACTCATGGATATATGGGTACTAAATGACGTCTGCATAAAGTACGTGCACGTGCTTCCACAAATGAAGATAAAGTCGATAACTCATTAATCTAAAAAGTATATTCTTATTATGACGAGTACATATTTTTGTTGAGGACTTCATATGGAGCTTCGAAAAATTCAAAGAACGAGCAGCGGAACGTTCTTTGTTTGATTACCCAAAGATTGGGCTGAGCGAAGTGGACTTGACCGTGGCTCTGTCATTGCTGTTTCAGAAACGAGTGATGGACGCCTAATGATAGATGCCGAATATGATGCTGAACCCAGTCCGCATACTGCAGTGATTAAATCGACTTCTCACCTTGAACGTGAAATCATTGAAAAATACCTATTAGGCTATGACGCCATTCAGGTAGAAGCAAAGAAGAGGGTAAGTCTAAGTGACCGTGAGCGAGTTAAACAAACGTCAAGTCGATTAGTTGGTTTAGAAATTATCGAGGAAAACTATTCTAAAATCGTTATGCAATGCCTCTTAGAACCCTCTGCCTTTCCGCCTGAAAGGATTCTTCGACGGGAATACTCTATTGCTTCGGGTATGCATCGAGATGCTGTGACCGCTCTAATTGAAGGCGACGTACATCTAGCTAAGAATGTTGTTGCACGGGACAACGAGGTTGATCGACTGTATTTTCTTTTGGTAAGGATTCTTAGAACAGTTATTCAAAATCCTAGATTGAGTGAGAAATTGGGAATTCTTCCCATTGACTGTTTGGACTATCGTTTGACAGCGAGCTTAGTTGAATCTATCGCCGACAGGTCTGTTCAAATCGCTGAGAAATCTGTTCAGTTGAGAGGCGCAAAGATTACAGAAGAACTTTCGCAACTCATTCTGAAACTTCATGGAGTTGTGTATGAAGCGCATGAAAATGCTTTGAGGGCGATGTTTTCTCGTGATGTTTCATTGGCAGCGTCGGTGAGTGTTGAGCGGGAAAAGGTTGCAGCGTTGATTCAGGAAGTTGAAAAGACTGTTCATGATCAGCCTATTGAGTTTGCTCCTCATGTTCTCGCTGTTTTTTCTTTGATGGGGCGGATTTACGATCATAGCGAGGATATTGCTGATTTGGTTATGCCAAAGCCTGTTTAACGAAAGCACTTTTATTAACAGCAACTGTTTAAACCAAGCTTGAGGTGCCGGGGTGGCAGAGTGGTAATGCGCTGGCCTCGAGATGTATGAATGGGGAACCAGAAAGAGTAAGCCAGTGGGCCTTTGGCCCTCAGGGGTTCAAATCCTCTCCCCGGCGCCAAACCATACAAACTACGTTTAAATCCTCGGTGGCACGCGAAGTTTCTTCCATAAGTCATAAAAACCAAGGCATATATACGAAAATGATGGAGAAATAGAATGTCTAAGAAGAGTTCTTCTTGGACAGATTTCGTTCCTGTAACCCTTGTAAGCATTCTTTTTATCTCACAGATCATCGTTGGTATATATTTACTATCTGACGTGTAGCAAATTGAAATTTTGGCGTATGTTGGAGTGGGACTTTATGTTTTTTCGGGTCTAGTTTTTGGCTGACTTCCAGTAATTGAGTTTCGCAAAAAAGGTAGAGTGAGAAAAGGAAAAAGCTACATTCATACCACTAAACTTGTCGACACTGGAATATACTCAATTGTCCGCCATCCACAATATGTAACTTTCATAATGTGGGCAATAGCTGGGATGCTGCTTTTCCAACACTGGATTGTTGTCCTGCTAGGTATTCCTATTGTACCGTTGACATACATTGACTTAATCAGAGCCGATAAAGACGCGATTGAGAAGTTCGGCGATGCCTACAAACAGTATATGCAAAGGGTGCCAAGAATGAATCCTTTGTTAGGAATCATACGGCTGCTACAACGTAGAAAGAGAGAATGAAAATACGCGCGCAACCTTCCAAATCGGATTTGTGGGCCCCTAACAAACCAGAATTTAAACCACGACATAAACCCACTCTCCAGCGCCATATTACTTTGGCATCTCAAGCGTTATTTTCCTAGATACGCTCTAGAATTAGTCTATTGAATCTCTACTGTTACTCTCTATTTTGGTTCATTTTTAGAATTTTTTCGATGTATCTTGTATGCAATCTTTCATGATCAACAAGTCTTCTCAACATTTTTCTAGCTGTCCAAAGATTGCAGACAATCGCTTCCGGATCCACATACTTCTTAGGCTGGAAGACTCCACTCCACTTTTCTTCTGGTAGATTTTGCAAGTTATGTAGCGCAACTTCTCTTGTAGAATGAAGTGATTCGAAAACATCTTCCGGAAATTCCTCAGGTAAATCTATGTCAAGACGTGTGATGTACCACCATTCCACGATTCCTATGTGCTTCAAACAGTTTCGAATCGTACGAGGCTTTTCAGGTGGTTGCCAATCAAGAACTTCTTCATCTAAGGCGGAAACAAGTTTCAGCAAATCACTACGAGAATAATTCATCAACTGTATTGTTCTTTCAATCTCTTTACCACTAATCGGAAGAACCTCTGACCAAAACAATGGCTCAGGCTTACCAGCCTCTACGGGGTTATAAGTGACACGGAGAATCTCATCTTCTACGACTTCTATTTCATCGACCTTGATGTGAGGCCGTTCGCCATGCCTTCTCAACCATCCATGCCATTCAACCAGAGCAGCCCTAACTTTCTTTAAGGCACTTCTAGGAGTTCTTCCAAAAACCCAGCTACCAGGGCAATCTGGAACAAAAGCTCCAGTCCCGCCTAAGCCAACCTCCAAACAGACAAATATTTTCACTTGGTACGCAACCCTTATTGTTTCCAACAGTTCACTTGGTAAAAAGTTTTTCAAATTTAAGAGATATGAAGGTTGAAGTCGACGTGTGTATGTAGCCTCTAAACGAATTCTTGGTTCACACAAAACTGAGGGTTCAAATCGAAGTTTAAACCTATTTCCCGACGCCAATCTTCTTTTTCCTTAGAGGTTTTCTTTTCAGTTTGGTGCCACAAACTTCACAGGATTTAAGCTTGTAGTCAGAAGGATACTTTCGGTAGCATGCGGGACAGTAAAGAATCCAGTGCAACCGAAAGCGTATGCCAAAAGTCATGAGCGGCGCAAACTTAACCCCTATCTGGTTAGCTACATTCTGGATAGAATAATCATCCGTGACAATGAGTGAATCATAGCCTGTGCTCTTCAATTCGAGGGCCAAAGCCAACACTTGTATGTCCACATCTGAGAGAAAGAGTACGTCGCCTACAGTTTTAGACGCCTCCTTAACTTTGTGTAAGAAACTGGCATTTGGCGTCCTGACCTTCAACTTTCCGCTCTCTACTGCAGTTTTGAACCGCATCCAAGGCAACGAATTTAAAAACAATTCATTCTTCGCTGTGGGCACGGAGTATTGTTCCTCTTCAACTGAGAAAGGGTCAAAACCAGCAATAAATGCGCAGGTGTCTAAGACAATGATTCGCTTCTTCACTGTCAGAATCTTTCGCCTCTGGAAAAGAGAAGCCTTCCCTTCAAACGACGGTAAAAATCGCCCTCAAACCGAACGAAAGAAGACTTGTACTCAGACTTCCTAACCATCAATCGCTTTTCACTTATCCCCATTTGGGTCTGGTAATGACCATCCACAACCACCACCGCCTTCTTCGGCTTAAGCAACTCAATGCTTACAGTGGACTTAGCGGAGAAAACAATTGGATGAAACATCGTGAGCGGACAAACAGGAGTCAAAACGAAAGCATCAATATTAGGATCCAACACTGGGCCACCCCCCGACAAGGAATAACCAGTCGATCCAACCTGAGACGCAACCATAATCCCGTCCGATTGACATTCAGCTACAGCCACGTTATCCCTCCATATCCTTGTGTGTAAAAGCTTTGCTGGAACTTGTGATGTGATGAAAACTTCGTTTAAAGCATCGGGCAGTCTCATTTCCCCCATGTAGGAGGACAGCTTCATGCACTGTTCAAGAACAAAATCTCCTTTCAAACATTTGTCCACAGCTTCTAATGCTTCGGTTGGTGTTACTTCAGTTAGGAAACCGCGTACACCCATGTTAATGGCGAGTATTGGAGGCTCAGGCTTGGGAATCACGAGGCCAGTTCTCAGAATGGTGCCGTCGCCGCCGATTGTTATTATTAAATCCACTTTCATTTCTTCCAGCCGCAAAGCAGCAGCTGTCTTCTTGACGTGTTTTGCCAAACTCGGCTCGAGAAAGACAGATAACCCCTTACCTTCTAAATGAGTCATCAATTTCGTTGCGAGTCTCAATGACCCCTTCTCGTCAACACGTGCAACCAAACCCACAACCTTAAACAACGCGGCCACCGCATATCCTTATAGCGATAACTTAATTAAAATATGGATTACTGTTGTAAAAGCGTATGGAGAGGCGAAATAAGATGAGTAAACCCATGGAATTAGGAGCGTTGAAAGTTGGCAGCTACGTGATTGTGGATGATGCACCTTGCCGCATAGTGAGTTACACCAAATCTAAACCGGGAAAACACGGCTCTGCAAAGGCTCGAGTCGTTGCCATCGGCATCTTTGACGGAGCAAAAAGAAGTTTTGTGAAGCCAGTGAGCGCACAGGTCGAAGTGCCCCTTATTGAGAAGAGAGGTGGTCAAGTCATAGCGTTGTTGCCAGCCGCTGTTCAGGTAATGGATTTGGAGACGTATGAGATGCTTGAAGCTCCAATTCCTGAAGAGAAAGAGTTAAAATCGAAACTTACCTCTGGCGTAGAAGTTGAATACTGGCGCATTTTCGATAAGATAAAGATAATGCGGACAAAGGGTTAATTAACAGCTAGAATGTTTCGCCTATCGATCTAAAATAAAAACATTATCTTATTAATGTACAATTAAATTCGTAAAAGGTGAACACTTTGAGACGTGTGAAACAGATAAAAATACAGCAGGGAATGAGCGTAGCCCACCTACTCAACGAAATGAATGCTTGCGGCGTGCTTGGCGCTGGAAAAATTGGGAAAGCAGCTGAATTGGCGGCTGAAATGTTTGGCGACCCGGATTACACAGTGTTCTTAACTATCGCTGGACCACTCGTTCCCGGCGGTCTTAGAATTGTAATAAAAGATTTGATCGAGAAGGGGTATGTGAACGTGCTGGTTACCACTGGCGCTAACATGGTGCACGATATGGTGGAGGTATTAGGCTACCACCACTTGCAAGGTAGCTTTATGGCTGAAGACGAGAAGCTCAAGGAAGAAGACATTGGTAGAATTGGCGACATTTATGTTGAACAAAAAATCTTCAAACATCTGGAAAAATGGATGTATGAAATACTGGAGGAAATTCCTGAAGAAAAAAGGCGACGTACATCCGTGGCAGAGCTTCTCTATACGATTGGAAACCGAATTGATGATAAGGAATCGATACTGGCGGTGGCGGCGAAAAAGAACGTTCCCATTATATGTCCCGCTTTTGTGGATTGCATAGCTGGCTTCAACCTTTGGATGTTTGGACAAGACAAGATGTTGCATATTGATCCTCTTTTGGACATTTCTGCAATTATGGATAAGGTGTTTGAAGCCAAGAAAGTAGGCATGATCATTCTGGGCGGTGGATTTCCAAAGCACTTTGCATTGTTTGCAAATACGTTTCGTGAAGGCGTTGACTGTGCTATTCAGATCACTATGGATAGACCTGAACCGGGTGGACTAAGCGGAGCTCCCTTGGAAGAGGCGATTAGCTGGAGTAAAGTGAAGCCTGAGGGTAAGGCTGTGACCGTTATCTGTGATGTAACAATAGCCTTTCCTCTGCTAGTTGCAGCGGCTCTAGAAAAAATTCATTAGGCGGGTCTAGAAAGAGTTTTTGTTGAAGCTGATGATGCAAGAAGAGCCGTCGGATTTGTGAAGACTTCCCTTTTATGAGCGCTGAAGCTTCATTTAATTCATCCACCACGGTAACAGACTTGCTACTACTCAGTTATGTTTTACCTTTGAATACTAATAAAGGAAGAATTATCTTCTTTTTTGTGAGGGAAAATGAGCGCAAAAGAAAGTTTTAGACAGATGGCTCCAGTGTATGATAAGTATCGCAAGCCAGACGAGCTAATTCTTAGGTTGCTATCTGAAGAGATTAGAAAATTGGCAGGGAGAGTGGGCAACCTTTCAATGCTTGATGTGGGATGTGGGACAGGAGGTTACTCCATACCACTTGCTAAACAATTCGCTATCGAATTGACAGGAATTGATGTCTCCAAAGAGATGTTAGATCGGGCGAGGGTCAAGTATCCTAATGAAAATTGGATTTTAGGAGACATTGAAAGCATCGATTTTGAAGAAAATTCATTTGATGTCGTGCTAATGAGCTATGTTTTACATCATATGAGAGATTATAAACGAACGTTAGAAACAGTGTATGACATCTTGAAGAAAGGGTTTGGCTTGCTTTTTATAGCTACAGACGATCACGATCAGTTTTACTCGTCTTTCTATCACAAGCACATGCCCAGAATTATGGAGATAGACACCAACCGCTTTCCGAAAGTTAGCAAGCTATGCAATTATCTAAGGAGCATAAATTTCAAAGTTCGTATTAAAAAGGTTCGACATGAGCAACATATATCCTGCGAGGAAGATGTCGAGAAGCTTATCGAACAAGGAAAGGCACGTTACTTTTCAACACTAACTCTCTTAGCAGATAAAGATTTGGATGAGGGACTAAAAAGGATGAAAAGGGCTTTAAATAGAGAACTCAAATCTGGACCAATAAAGAGAGTTAGAGAGAAGACAGTACTATTTGCTCAGCCTTCCTAGCTTCTTTTCCTCGGTAAATGCACTTCCAGAACGCCTCGCTTGAAGCTGGTTTTTATTTGTTTCGTGTTGATTGGCACTGGAATGTGAACTTGGCAACGGAATGAGGAGAACTCGCCTCTTCGATGTGTGATGCCGAAATCGTCAAATCGTAGCCTTCGCTTCATCTTAGCCCTAATTTCAATAGAGTCTTCACTTACTGCCTCAACCTTTATGCTTTTTGGGTCTGTGTTGGGAAGGTCTGCGGTGACTACTGCCTCGTCAACAGTGATAAAAACATTGCATAAAGGTTCGAGGCAACAGGAGCCAATATCCCAGCTGGGGCGTTCAGCCACCACGGATTCAATCATATCTTCAGCCCATGTTCTGAAGTCTTCCATGTACTCGTTCATAATTTCGAAAATTGAACGTTTTCTTCGTTTGCTCATTGTGGTTCACTCTCCTAAACATACAGTGGAAGGTCGTATTCCTGCGTCTTTTTCATGCGGTTCATCTCTTGTTGAGTTCGTTTCATAATGTCTCTCGCTTTCAATCGAATTTCCTCCCCCTGCTCAAGCAGTTTGGCGATGTCTACCTTTATTTCAGCGATTTTGGTAAGCTCTTTGATTACCATGGCTGCCGCTTCTGGATCAGGATAGTTGTAAAAAGATTGAGCCATGAGGGCTATGGCGGGAATGTTTCTTTCAGCGCAGTAGCGCATGGTAAGCGCTTGAGGACCAACAATGTACCCTCCCTTCAATATTTTTAGTCCTTTTTTACTTAACATGCTAAGCTGGTCTTTGGTGGAAGCAGCAACAAAAACTTCAGGTTCCTTAATGGCTTGCCTATTTTCTATAGGTATCCCCCCCATCGAAACCACCATTTTCACTTTTTTTGATTGCACCCAATCGATAAATGCTCTCATAACCGTGTGAAGGGATGCTGCAGGAACCGCTGTCTCCGAAATGGTAGCAATAATGTTGTTTTTCCCATACATTCTTAGAGGAGCGTGGGGCAGTCCATCATGTAACACGACTACTGGTGGAAGAAGGTCTGAATCTACGTATGCTATTTCATCTAAATCTAGTTCAGATGTTATGTATGAAGTTGCGATGAGCCCGACTAGTCCCACGTCAGGGAGTCCCTGAAGCATTATAGCTCCAGACGGTATAGACTTCTTTTCCACTATTCTGGCAAGTTCAGACAAAGATTGTTCCTCCCTCTAAATTCCCGTTAACCGAGATAAAAAGAGTTATGGTAAACAACCTAATATCTATTTAAGGGCGAATCCAGTTTAAAGTTGGAGAAAAGTCATGTCTCTGGAACGCCTCGGCTCCTCCCTCTACGAAGCTTTGAGAAAGGTTTTTCGAGCTCCAGTTGTGGACGAAGAAACCGTGAAGCAGTTAGCCCTAGACATTCAACGAGCATTGTTGTTGGCAGACGTAAACGTAAAGCTAGTTCTCGAAATCTCGAAACGGATAGAAGACAGAGCATTAAAGGAGAAGCTTCCACCAGGAATTTCCAGACGAGAACACGTGACAAAAGTGGTTTACGCAGAACTAACCCGCTTCCTCGGAGAAAAACCAGTTCCACTAAAGATAAAGACAGGAAAAAGAAACGTCTTCATGCTCGTGGGAATTCAAGGTTCAGGCAAAACCACAGGCGCCTCAAAACTAGCAAGATACTTCCAAAAGAGAGGATTAAAAACAGCGCTAATCTGCACGGA
>CAYFTS010000225.1:0-3945 GCA_964346135.1 uncultured Candidatus Bathyarchaeia archaeon
GCCTTTGAGGATAAATGGCATGAAAGAGAGGGACAGTTTAGACCTTTAGAAATTTAGAAGGGGAGAAAAAATGCCAATCGTAGAAAAAGTGGCTTGGGATTTCGGAGGACCTGAGGACATAGCTTATAGATTTCCCAAACTATCCTTAAAATATGGAAGTCAAGTTATTGTTAAGGAAAATCAGTGGGCTGTTTTCTTCCGTGACGGAAAAGCCTACGACGTTTTCGGTCCAGGTAGACACACTATAACGAGCAAGAACATTCCACTCCTAACAGGAGCCTTAAAGGCTCTAAAAATAATCGGTGACATCTTCGAGTGTGAAGTAGTATTTGTGAGCAACAGCCAATTTAGAGGAAAATTTGGTGGACAAGCCTATTCTGCACCCAGCGGCTCTATACAATATCAAGCAGAGATCGGTTTCTTCGGTTATCTGCTCTACAAAGTAGAAGACCCTAAGCTATTTGTAGTGGAGTTTTTCGGAAACCGAGGAGCCAGCACGTCCAGTGACGTCGAAGATTATGTCCGCGGCTTCATAAATGAACGAGTTATAGACGAATTTGCCAACTTCGACATTTTCAACTTGGTCAAAAATGTAGATGAAACCACCGACAAAGTCGCCTTGATAATCAGCGACGAAGCCGCACGGATAGGCCTCAAAATCGTAGACACCGTCTTTGAAGGCGTTAAAATCCCAGAGGAAGCGAGGAGATTTGCTTCAGGCATGGGACAGCAAGCCATGGCGATGCAGTATATGAAAGAAACAACTGCAGAACTTCCTGAGGGAGGAGGCGGAGCCGCTGCAGCCGGAGTCGGAGCAGGTGTTGGAATAGCCATGGGAACGACTATGGCAAGAACAATGCAGCAGCCCCAAACGTCTGCAGGCGCACAGCAACTCATAGTGTGTCAAAACTGTGGAGCCCAGAACCCTGTTGGAACTAAATTCTGCGGCAACTGTGGAGCGAGTCTTGCTCCAGTAGCTAAAGTGAAGTGTCCTAAGTGTGGGGCAGAGGTTCCGGCGACGATGAAGTTCTGCGGCAACTGCGGTTCTCCTTTAAAGGCAGAGGAAATTAAATGTCCAAAGTGTAAAGCGAAAAACCCGTCTACTAGCAAGTTCTGTAACAGTTGCGGGGCAAAACTTCAGTAACGACTTCCACATTCCTCTTTTTTTTGTTTCTGTTCAGAAGTACCTACTTAACCAAGGATGAACCACAGTTTCCACAAAACTTTATAGTAACTGGCATTTTTGAATTACATTTTTGGCAAGTAATTTGCGGAGGGGGATAAAGACTTTGTCCACAGTTTCCGCAGAACTTGTTTCCGATCGGATTCTGTGCAGCACACTTTAGGCATTTGAGAACTCGTTTAACTGTAACTTTTTCTAGCGGTTTCGTGACTTGGAGCATATACTGGCCCATAACCAGCCCTAAAGCCAATCCTAAACCAGCTGAAAAGGCTTCACCCATCTCTATTCCGCGGCTATCCATGGTTCAAGTACTACAGCCGAATGATGGATATAATAAGATTTTGCCACAGCTACATTACATATTCTTTTCTTTTGTGAAACGTTTTATTTGAGACGCACTGACTATTGTATGTGGATTCCTGATAATGAAAAAGATCATTGGCCACGGCACATGGTATGATAAAACTGCGGTCGAGATAGTGGAAAGAGAGCGAAAGCTGGGAAGAAGCCTAGACTTAGTTAGGACAGAGATGGGTGTCGGCGCCTCTGGTTCCCCCCACATCGGCAGCTTCGCCGACGCCGCTCGATCATACACGGTGACTTTGGCTCTGAGGGAGCAGAGGTACAATTCGGAATTAATCGCGTTTTCTGACGACAAAGACGGGTTAAGAAAAGTCCCAGCAGGACTCCCAAAATCCTTGAAAAAATATCTAGGCTACTCAGTGACAGATATCCCTGACCCCTACTCATGTCACAGAAGTTACGGAGCACACATAAGTAGTCTCCTTTTAGAGGCACTGGACACCTGTGGAATTGAATACAGGTTCATGTCAGGGGCAGAATCGTATCAAAAAGGACTTTTCAACAAGGAGATTAAGATTCTGCTTACGAATGCCCAGCGAATTGGAGAAATTGTCAAGGAGGAGGTTGGACAGGAGAAGTATATAGAAGCTCTTCCATACTTTGCCGTGTGCTCCAGTTGCGGTCGAATCTACACCACGGAAGCTTATGAGTTCCTGCCAAAAGAGAACAAGATTCTCTATACTTGTAAGGGTATGGATGTAAAGGGTCGATGGCTGGAAGGCTGCGGACACAAAGGCGAGGTTGATTATAGAAAGGGGGAAGGAAAGCTCTCTTGGAAAGTGGAGTTCGCGGCTAGATGGAAAGTTTTAGACATAAGGTTTGAAGCTTACGGGAAAGACATAGCCGATTCGGTGAGAATCAACGACAGGATATGTCAAGAGATTTTAGACTGGGCTCCACCCATGCACACGCAGTACGAAATGTTTCTAGATAAGAGCGGAAAGAAAATTTCGAAGTCAGCGGGAAACGTGTTCACTCCTCAAGTCTGGTTCCGATACGGTTCACCTGAGTCTCTTCTTTTGCTGACTTTGAAACGTTTCGTGGGAACTCGATCTCTCTCTGTGACAGACATACCCCAATACATGAATGAACTCGACGAGTTGGAAGACATCTACTTTGGAAGAAAAGCTGTCGTTGACGAGAAGGAACGCGCCAAGCTTACTGGACTGTACAAATATTGTCAGTTGCTCAAACCTCCCTCAAAACCCAGCGTTCACGTACCCTACAACCTACTCACCTACTTGGCTAAGGTGGCACCGAAAGACTCTGAAACCGAATACGTTACGAAGAAGCTTCGAGGCTACGGATACATAAAAGATGAAGCGCTGGAAGACTTGAAGAAAAGGATTGAGTATGCACTCAACTGGGCACGGGACTTTGCTGAGATTAAGGAGAGAGCTGTGAAACTGGATGAAAAAGAAGTAGTCGCCGTCAGAGATTTCATTCAAATCCTCCAAACCGAAGTAGATGAAGAGCAGATACAGGGCGCAGTTTTCAGCATTGCTAGGAAACATTCCATACCGCCAAAAAGGTTCTTCAAAATCCTTTACACAATACTTTTAGGAGTGGCTGAAGGCCCAAGACTTGGTCCCTATGTCGTCGCTATGGGAAGAAAAAACGTGACCGATGCGTTGAAAAGAACGTTGAAGAAAAGATAGAACATTTTTCCTTAAATTTTTTATGCAACCAAATGTTGATATCTATTAGGGGAAAGGAAAATTATACCAACTCTCATATCTAGTGGTGGAAGGTGGTAAGAGAGTATGGAGGAAGGAATAGAACAGGAAACAGGATGGAAAATTTTTGCAAAATATTTCGTGCATGGAATTGCATTCTCCCTTCTCTTTTTATTACTAGGCATAGCATGGATTTTTATCCTAGTTATTCTAGTACGTTTGGGATTCATAATAGGATTGATAATTGGATTTGGATTGCTTTTTCTTATTGTAGGTTTTCTGAACAGTATAATAACAGTTTATCTTTGGTTTGATGTAAAGATGTCATTTCTGGATTTGTTTTTTCATGGACTAGCTTTGTTCGTAATATTGTTGATAGTAAACGGCGTTTCCGTCACATTGCCATCTTTAGTTTTTCCAGGAATAGCAACAAGTGCTGTTACATTTATTATAGCTTCCTTTCTGGACGGATTTGCAGCCAAGGAGGTAGCTGGACGGTGGAGACAAGAACACAAGAAAAGTGTGCCCAAAGCCAAAAGTAAGTTTTATCCAACAATCATATGTCCTTCATGTGGAAAGAAGATTTCTGAAGAATATCATCAATGCCCTTGGTGTGGAACGGAACTGCAAGAGAAAACCTATCTAACAAAGTTTTGTCCATCATGTAATAGGAAGATTACAGATGAATATTATCAATGTCCTTGGTGCGGAGAAAGACTGAAA
>CAYFTS010000226.1:0-24659 GCA_964346135.1 uncultured Candidatus Bathyarchaeia archaeon
TTCTTTAGATTCATTGAAGCACGCTGAAATATACAAAGCATCTATAGAAGTTGTTTCGCTTCCACCAGCACTTACAGAGGAAGAACTTAATCGACTGAAAAAAGCTACTAAAAAACACATTGAAGATGAAGAAAAAATGATGGAGCGCCTAAATTACGGCATAGAAATAACAAGAAATGAAAAAATAAAGTTCTTACTAGAATCCATAGCTTCAGATGAGAAGAGGCATCATGAACTCCTAAATAAGATCATGGACATCGTAGTGAGAGGAGAAACTATCACCGAAGACGACTGGTGGGGTTTCATGTGGCGGGGAGTCCCATTCTACGGTGCACCGGTCGGATAGAATGCATCTTCTCTTTTAGGGACTAGGAAAAGGCTGCCCGCAAGTTTTTAACTATTTCTTCCTTGTTTGCCGGGTCTTCTAACCGAGTTTTGAGTTCTTTCCAAGTTTCCGAGCAATTGGCTTTGCCAAGCCACTGTTTGAAATGCTTATCCGCTTGCCTTTTATTTTCTTTAGTGAATTCAATTCTAGCCTTCTCGAAGACCTCTTTTAGGTGTCTAGTGTAACAAGTCATCTAATCACACTCTGTCGTTGCATATTCTATTTATTCAGAAAATAAGGTTTTTCGAAAAAGTTAAGGAACTAAAAAAATGCGAAATTAAGATTAGCATCCGCTATCACTATTCTAGAGAAATTCAATCCGTGGTTTCGTTTTAGGAACCTATTCTGATTCTGAAGATTTATAGAGTTACGTCATGCTCTCGAGGAGAGGAGTAATGTCTACATTTTTTATTGGTAATTTTGTGAGCGACATATCTTTTACATGTGGAAGACTGTCACGGTACGTGGGTCTTTCTTTTTTGTAGAAGATTCCGATAGGGATTCGGTCTCCCCATTCAAAGGCTTTTTCCAGAGCCTTCCCCTTATCAGTTACGTTGTGGTTCTCTTCCTCCAGTTTGTAAACCCTCTCTTTGAACCAGTTGTAGGTATTCAGGTAGTTGAAGGTCACACAGGGCTGGAAGACATCAAGAAGGGCAAAGCCTCTGTGCTTAATGGCTTCCCCAATCAAGCCAGTTAGATGCATCATATCCCCGGAGTATCCCCTTGCCACAAAGGTGCCATGGCTAACCAGCGCATGAGCGACGGGATTTAACATTGGAGGTATGGAGCCAAAGGGAGTCGATTTCGTTTTGAACCCTTTTTGGCTGGTGGACGTTGTTTGGCCTGTAGTCAAGCCAAGAACCATGTTGTTGTGCACGATTAAGGTCATGTCGATGTTCCTTCTGATCGCGTGGCTGAAGTGGCCCCACCCTTCATCGTACTGGTCAGCGTCTCCAGCAAAGCCCACCACAGTTAGATCGGGATTCGCCAATTTTATGCCAGTCGCCAATGGCAACACTCGACCGTGGATACCGTGAAATCCGTTTACGTTCACGTAGTTAACTATCTTTCCATGGCAGCCTATGCCTGACACGAGCATTACTTGCTCTCTTTCGAGGCCCAACTGCATAAGCGCTCTCTTGAGGCCCATCAATATTCCGAAGTCACCGCATCCAGGACACCAAGTATTCTTTGCCGGCGTCTTCAAATCTTCAAGGGTCACCATTTTCAGAGCACCTCCTTTATCCTTTGTGAAAGCTCTCTCGGGTTGAAGGGTCTCCCATTGTACTGTAAAATCTTGTGATCGACGGTCATGAGAAGGTGGTCTCTTATGAGGCTGGACAGCTGAGAGGTCTTGTTGTTTTCCACCACAACCGTTTTTTTAGCTGATTTCAAAATCTTTTGAACATCAGCAACTGGAAAAGGTTCTAGATACACAATTTGGAGATAGTTAATCTTCAGTCCTTCCTTACTAAGAAGTTTCATGGCTTCTTTTATTGGCCCCTTTGTGGATCCCCATCCCAAAATGGTCGCGTCTGCCTCTTCGGGGCCGTAAAGCTTGGTTGTTTCATAGTTTTCTAGTTCTTTAATGAGGACATCTAGTTTCTTAAACCGTTTATCAACCATTTTAGTAGTTAATTCAGGATTGTCAGTTGTATATCCACGTTCATCGTGTTCATCGGCACTGGTTCTTATGATGACTCCCTTCATTCCGGGCATGGCTTTGGGTGAGACACCGTCCTCCGTGAGTTTGTGCCTCTTGTATTCTTCCTCACCCGTATACTCATCCTTGGTCAGTAGAAGCCCACGGTCGATCCCAATCCTGTTCTGGTCAAAGACCTCTACAGCTCCATGGCTCTCCACGAGATACTTATCCGTGAGGAGGATGACAGGAATCTGAAACTTCTCTGCCAAGTTAAAAGCCTCCATGGTCTTGTAGAAGCACTCCTCCACATCTCCTGGAGCTACGACCACTCTTGGGAACTCTCCTTGAGAGGCGTGGATTGCGAATCTGAGGTCTCCCTGTCCCGAATAGGTGGGGAGACCGGTGCTAGGTCCAGGTCTCTGTGCCAGCATTATCACAGCGGGTGTCTCGGTCATGCCTGTCATGCCTAAGCCTTCACTCATGAGACAGAAACCTCCTCCAGAGGTGGCTGTCATGGCTCTCACTCCGGCGAAGAAGGCACCGACAACCATGTTGATGGCTGCTATTTCGCTTTCTGCTTGAATTACGATCATGTCGTATTCTCTATCGAGTGGCGCCATGAAGTGAAGTACTCCAGTTGCTGGAGTCATGGGATAAGCAGCATAGAATTTACAGCCTGCGCGGATAGCGCCGAGACCCACTGCCTCATTTCCAGTGAGAAATATCTTTCGTTTTCCAGCCTCGCCAGTTTTCTCCAGTCGGTATTCAAAGTTTCCCGCGTAGTGTTCTTGAGCATAGTCATATCCCATTTTTGCAGCCTTTATGTTTAATTCCGCTACTTTTGGCTTGAACGTGTCCCTTAAAACTTCGTTCAGAATCTCTAAATCATAGTTCAGAATGCTGACCGCAGCGCCCAGAGCCACAGTGTTGCTCATGATTAATTCTCCCTCTAGTTCCTTGACTATACTCTTCAAAGGCACTGAGTAGAGTTTTAGGTCGTCTCTGTTCAGTTCTTCATTGCTTAGAGCTATCTCTTCTCCATCATAGACTATTCCTCCTCCCGAGACAAGCTCGTCTTTATGGATAAGAATGGTTTCTTTGTTTAGCGCCAATAGCAGATCGATGGTGTCGGCTTGAGAGTAAATCTCTTCTGCGTCCGCTCTTGCAATGTAGAAGTTGTGTCCTCCTCTTATGAGAGATTGGTAGTCGTTGGCGCCAAAAACATTGAGTCCCCCCCTTAGACAGGCTTTGGCAAAGAGAAAGCCAGAACGGGTTATTCCAGCCCCAGCTTCTCCTCCAATTATTACAGAAATTTTATTCACAATCACGTTAAGCACCAGGTCTTAGATGAGTTTCTCGCTGGTCTCCAAGTTTACGATGTGTATGGCGTTGAAGGGACAGGCTTCAGCCGCTTCTCTGACGCATTCCAGTTCGTCCAGTTCCAATGTTTCTGCAATGACTTCATTTTCTTTCATTACTTTTTTAGCTCCTTCAATGCTGGATTTTCCGTCGACATCCGAGAGCTGGAAGAACTGTGGACACAGCTCAACACATGCTCCAAATCCTTGGCAAGCGTTTTTGTCTATTTCCACTTTAAATTTACTCATAAAATTCACCCATTAGGTAATTGAATTACAACGCTAACTTCTTAGCAAATGTCGTGAGGTGTTTGCCTAAACCCTTTGCCATTTTCAACTCATTGGCTGATGGCATGCGCTCGCCCATCCCTCCAGCAATAGTTGAAGCTCCGTATGGCGAGCCACCGGTTATTTCTTCCATTATCATCTGCTCTTTGAAAGAGTAGGGCAGACCGATCAAAACACAACCATGATGTAAAAGCGTTATCATAGTCGTGATGATAGTAGTTTCTTGTCCCCCATGTTGAGTGTTGGAGCTAGTGAACACTGCCGCTGGCTTGCCAATGAGAGCACCCTGCACCCAATCGCCTCCAGTTTGGTCCCAAAAGTTTCTCATCTGGGCACACATATTACCAAAACGTGTTGGAGTGCCAACAATGACGCCGTCAAGTCCTTTAAGGTCTTTTCGAGGATTGGCTACTGGAATGTTCTTCATTGATTTTTTTGCCTTTTTTATATTCTCATCCCAAAACTCTTCTGGAACAAGTTCGGCGACTTGTTTAAGGATTGCTTCACCGCCTGCTTCTCGAACGCCTTCAACCACTGCGTTAGCCATCCTGAAGATGTGACCATACATTGAGTAGAAGAGAACGAGAATCTTTGGTTTATTTCCTTCCATTTTTTCACCTCCATCTTTTTCTACTATAGCTCATTTCTCTAGAAGTTTCGTAAACGTGTCGTGATGCTCCTCTTCAGCACTCAAGATTTCTTCGAATAACCTTCTAGTTGTGCTGTCACTTTCTTCGCCTGCGACTTTGATGGTTTGTTTGTAAAGGGCTATTGCCTCCTCCTCCGTTTTTACGTCGGTTTGAAGCATTTCCTTAAGATTACCACCAACAAAGGTGGGCGTGGGTTTTGTAGTAGGTGTTCCATCAAGATAAGCCAGTCTCTCTGCAATTTCCTCAGCATGCTTCATCTCCGTGATGGCTATATTCCTGAAAACGTCTTCAACTGCGGCGCTTTCAATGCCTTTAACTAAAACATGCTGCCACATATACTGAATAGACACTTGAAGTTCTCGCGCTATTGCATTATTCAGCAATTCCATCAACTTTTTAGATGTCATACACTCACCTCCTCCTTACCTTTCACGAAAGAAGTGATTTCTAAGTGTCTCATTTGCCTCGCTTATATAAATTTCTGAAAATGTCCAGCTCATTCATCAGTCCTCGTTGGTAGCCTTGCTTCAATTTCAAGTTTTTCCGCAAGCCTATGATACTTTTCGTGGACTTCTATTGCTATTTCTTTGCGCTCAAACTCTTCAAACTCGTCAACAAGATTCTTCTGATCTTCCTCTCGAAGAACGTCATTTGCCAGTGGATATAAGATATTATCTTCTTTGTGGATGTGTTGTCTAAGAAGATTCGTATATTCCCTCGCATTTTTGACAATGTCTTTTTTTGAAGATGCGTCGCCGCCTTTGTATCTTTCTACCGCATCCGCCATGGCCTTCACAAAACTTCTACCCAGCTCATGTTCTTGAAGCATAACAGCTATGGGTCCACTGTTCTTTGAAAATCCCTGCCTTACCATAAGCTGGAAGAGACGGTCTTCCTCTTTGCCATGATGACATTTATCCGCAAAAGTCCTAATGAAATCTACACTTTTTTCAAGAGTCTCCGCGTTTACTTTTTCGCCTTTTTCTAGTTTCAGTGCGAAGGCATCAAGTGCATTCAATACTTTCTCGATGATCCGATGTTCTTCCTTCAAAAGTTTCGTCGCTAACATTCTAAAAACTCCCCCAATTTTTAGCTCATGTTTCTCTACAAGCTTTTTAAGCGTTTCAGATCAGCTAGAAAAGCATTCCCCATCGAGGTGATTTTGTAGTGGATGCTCCCAGGTTTTTTCGAAACCTCTAGAAGCCCAAATTCTAAAAGGAACTCTAAGTATTTCTGAAGCAGTGCTGTGTTGAGGTTAATCTCATAAAAAATTTGTTCTTCACTTCGTCCCTTAGAGTTAAGGATCAGCAATTCCTTAATGGTTGTTATAATACTATGTTTTCCCATCTTTATACCGCGCAGCGCTTTACTTCCTTCTCGGCGTGAAACAGCAGTAGCCAATTGCGTCGAATTCCTCTTTCATTGTCTTCCATTGTTTTTCTTCTAGGCTCTTCAAAGCTGTGGGATAGAGTATGTTATTTTCCTTGTCGATGTGAGCTCTAAGGGTTGGAACTATGTAGCCTTCAAGTTCACGTAGTTTTTCCACAAAATCGTTATAATCTAGTTTGTCATGCTCGTCTACAAGTTTTCCGAGCGCCTTCTTTCTCTGTCTCAAGTCTCTATGTTCCATTCTCATTATTCTTGGCGGTCCAGTGATTCCTCGTTCTTCCAAAGGAGGAAACAGAGCTTCCTCTTCTGTTTGGTGATGTTTTTCTGCATCAATTAATGTGTGCGCTATTCTTTCAATCTGTTCCAGCTCGTTTTCTATTTGTTCAAAACTTTTGCTTGCGTTGACTTTTTTCATCGTCTTTTCTAAGGCGTCAAGATTCTTCAAGATGATGCCATGTTCCTCTTTTAATATGCTTATTGGGTGTGCTGACTCCATTTCCATTTTCTCCTCTTTAATGGAAAGTATTTTGAGATGTACTTCACAGAGCTTTCTTAATTCCTCTGGGTCCATTCCCTTCTGTATGAGTTCCTGTTCAGCTAGAGACAGCACCTTTGGGTCAACATCTTCGAGGAACTCTCGAGCTTTTTCTTTAACCTTTATTAAGTCGGTCTCTGATCTCAACTCTCTAAGAAGATTCTTCAGTTCTTCTTTACTTACCACTTTTTACCTTACCTCCTATTTTTCTTCCCATTTTGAAGCTTCGTCTAATCCGATAAAATCGCTGGCGGCATAATTGACGGTACTCGAGTTTCGTTCAGTGTATCAACGACTTTGTCAGCTATTTTAGTGAATAAAGGACTATTGTAATCCTCTATTCTGCCTGAATCGCAAAGATGGGAGATTCGAGGGTCTACTGGCATGGCACCTAGAAAAGGAATGTCATGTTTCTTTGCGATTTCATTTCTCTTGGAAGCTCCATACAGTTTCATTCTTTCCCCACATTTGGTGCACTCGAAGTAACTCATGTTCTCAATAAATCCGAGTATTCGAACCTTCATCTTTTTAGCCATGTTTACAGCTTTTTCCACGATCATACCAACCAACTCTTGGGGTGACGAAACAACCACAACCCCGTCAACAGGAAAAGCTTGAAATATGGTGAGGGGCACATCGCTAGTGCCTGGTGGCAGATCGAGTAGCAAATAATCTAGGGAGCCCCATTTAGCGTTCAGATACAATTGTTTAAGAGTTTTGTTTATGAGGGGACCTCGCCATATAACTGGAGTCTCTGCGCTTTCAAGGATCAGATTCATTGACAGTATTTTGATGCCTAAGTTGGTGACGGCTGGTGTGATCCCGCTGGAATCGATTACAACCTTGTTCACCCCGAATATTTTGGGTATGCTGGAACCCGTGAGGTCAGCATCTAGAATTCCTACATTAAAGCCGAGTCTCCTGAAGTTAACGGCAAGAAGTCCCGCTACAACAGATTTCCCAACTCCTCCTTTTCCTGAAGTTACCGCCACAATGTGTTTTATTCCCATTTTAGGAAGCTTCACGATGGCTCTATTTGGGTTGAACCGCGAAAAGATTTGTTTTCTTTCATTTTCAGTCATGGATGTGAACTGAACCTCTGCACCCTCCACGCCTTCTATGCCTTTTATTGTGTTTTCTACATCAGCCTTTATTTTATCTGCTAGAGGACACGAGGGGACAGTTAAGGCGATTGTCACTGAAACGCTTTTTTCTTGAATCCTTACGCTTCTGAGCATGTTTAGATCTATGATGTTTATGCCGATCTCAGGGTCTACGACTTTCCTTAAGGCTTCAACCACTTGGCTTTTATCAATCAATAATCTTCACACTTCCTTGCACTCATCAACTTAAACGCTATTAACGCTTCATACGCTTGATTATTTCTCTACATTCATCCGCGTGTTCACACCAGTCTAAGCACGACTGTTCCTTTCCAGGTCTGCTAACTTCTTTGTTGCAGTTGTCACATATCCCAGCGTCTTCGTCGCTCCAGATCTCCACGTTTCCTCCGCAGTTAGGGCACGGGAAATATTCAGGGATAGGTCTAACAAACTTTTTTATGCCAGGACAAGTTTTGGGGTCTGATCCAAACAAGATTTCTTCACCTCTCTGAGTGCCTACGTGAGGCGGGGCTGAGAGATTTTATCTCCCTTTATGCTGATTGTTTCCTGTTTTAGAGGGATATTCTTTTCTGAAGAGTCTAAGGCTTCTTTGACGAGACGATATAACCCAAAACAGCATGGAACCTCCATATTAACCACAGTAACGCTTCTAACGTTGGATCGCTTGAATATCTCAGTTAGTTTCTCCTTGTAGAACTCGGCATTATCAAGTTTAGGGCATCCAACCACAACTGTTTTGCCTTTTAAAAAGTCGCTGTGAAAGCTTGCGTAGGCAAAAGGCACACAATCAGCAGCTATTAACAGATCCGCATTTTCAAAGAACGGTGCAGTGGGGGGCAATAATGTCAGTTGCACAGGCCAGTGAGACAGCATGGATTTCCTCTTCTCTGGAGTGGTCACAGTTTCTTTCTCTGTCCGATTTCTTTCAAAATGCATTACTTTTGCTGAGGGGCAGGAATTATGGCTAGCATGGTTATGGTGAACTGCAGGAACTATTTGTTGTGTCTTTAAATGTTCTTTTACTGCTTTTTCGTCGAATTTTTCTGTTTCCCTCTCTTCAATGATTAGGGCACCTTCAGGACACTCTCCTAGGCAGGCTCCTAAACCATCGCAGTATTTATCGCTGATCAGCTTGGCTTTTCCATCAATGATTTTGAGGGCTCCTTCTGCACATGCAGGTACGCATAATCCACATCCTGTGCATTTTTCTTCGTCGATTTTAACTATGCTTCTTAAAACCATTTTTTTCACTTCCATTCAGTAACGATTCACATACAATGAATTTGAAGCGTTTTTCTTCTTCTGTTCTTGAAGCTCTCGGCTTGTTAAACATTTTCCTTTTGTTGGGCAGTATTTTTCGGCGTGGTAGGCAAATGTTTTGAATAGTGATCCCATTGTTTCTTTGTTCAAAAAGTAGAAACGTTCTTTTTTCTTTCTTTCTGAAAAGACAAAACCACATCTCTCGAGGGGTCTAAGGTTATGCGAGATCATGCTCTGTTCTTGATTTAGAGTTTCAGAAATCTCAGTTACATTCTTTGGTCCATCGCGGAGGAGTTCTAGAATCGCTAATCGTGTTGGGTTTGATAGTGTTGAAAAGAATAGATGACAAGTTTCGCTTAGGTTCTGTTTCATGCGGATCACCAAACAAATGAATTAGTTTTCATATGAAAATATCTTCATAACATCTTTATAAGCCTTTCGGCATAGAAAACAACCACTAAAGACTCAAAACACAACTAATCACAAAATTTAATTTAACCAAAGACAAAAACGTGTCTGGAGGTAGGTGCATGGGTTGTTGGAGATGGTTTAAAGGAGCCTTAAAAGAAGCTGGAATAGAGGTTACTGACGAGAATAGAGAGAAAATCGACGAAGTAATTCACGAAGTTATTGGCGAAACCTCCAAGTATGAACGCTGTTCGGGTGACTGGAGGAAAGTAGGCAATCAGATCAAAGCCGATGAGGATGAGAAAAAGAAACTGATTGAAAAGTTGCAAGCGGTCTTAACTTAATTCTTCTCGGTTTATGAAACATATTTAAGGCAATGTTCCAAACTAATCTCAGTTCAACATGAATTTAAGAGTTGAAGACAATGAAGAAAGTGTTGCTCTTTATAGAAAACGGTTTCGAAGATAAAGAATTAATGTACCCTTACTACCGCTTCCAAGAAGCAGGCTACAAAGTGGCCGTAGTGGGACCTAGAGCCAAAGTTGCCTACAACGGCAAGTATGGACTCACAATGGAATCCGACCTTTCTCCCAAAGACGTTAACATTGATGATTACGTGGCAATCATTATCCCGGGAGGACGTGCCCCAGACCACATGAGAACAAATAAGGGCATGGTCGATTTAGCGAAGGAAGCCTCCCAAAAGGGAAAAGTGATAGCTGCTATCTGCCATGGAGCCCAGCTTCTCATAGAGGCTGATGTATTGAAGGGAAAAAAGGCTACTTGCTATGTCTCTGTGTCCACTGACTTGAAGAACGCTGGTGGAATTTACCTAAATAAGTCGGTTGTGGTGGACGGAAATCTAGTGACTTCCCGTTTCCCAGCTGATCTTCCAAACTTCTGCCGCGAAACCCTAAAACTTCTAGAAAAAAAGTAGGACATCAGCCTAGTTCCATTTCATAGTATGAGCTTTGAAAAATGGGCATACAAAGAGGAAAGTATAACAGACTTAACGAAAAGTGACGTCGTGTTTTTGCAATACGTTTAGTTGTTACTCAGCGCGTTTAGTCTTCTGATAGCGATCTTTATTCTTCTTCCACAGTTATGGCTTCTGTGGGGCACGAAGTCACGCAAGCCATACAAAGAATGCAATCCTCTGCCCTAACAGGAACAGATTTCTTGGTATCTGGATATTCAGGAAGATCTTGAAGTTCAAACACGTCCACAGGGCAAACGTCCACACATATGCCATCACCATCACACTTGGTCCAGTCAACCTTCACTTTTGGCATTTATTATCAACCTCAATTTATCCGTTAATCAACACTTAAGGGATTTTAATACTTTACGTTGTATACCTATTTTTGATGCCTTTCTTTGGTTAATCTTAAGAGTACACAAACTTGTTTCTCACAGAAACTAATCTTAATTCTTTTAACGCAGCATGTTATGTGTCGGCTTATTTGGCAAGAACTCGTTTACACTGAAAAGCCTCTACATCTCCTTCTTCTCCATCAAAACTGAATAAAAATATCGAACGTAGCCGTCTCCTTCAACAGAAGCTATGTGCTCGATGTTTTTGATTTTGAAGTGGTTTGAGAAAAGCTGGATTATCTGTTCTTTAGTGAAGTGATTCCATGCTGGGCCGTTCCTGTAGCTAAAGCAGACCATAAGATAGGAGCCACCGGTTTTCAGAACTCGGTGTACACCTTTTATGTAGGTGCTTCTGTCCTTGATCAGCACGTGGTGGAAGCAGCCCATGTCAAAGACAAAGTCGAACTCTTCATCTTTAAAGGGAAGGTTCAGAAAGTTCTGTATTTGGAATTGAATTCTTGTGTTTGTCTTTCTGGCTTTTTCTTTTGCGTGTTCTATGGCTTTAGAAGAGATGTCTATCCCGGTGACTTGGAAGCCTTTTTGAGCCAAGTAAAGCGTGTTGGTTCCAGCCCCGCAACATATGTCTAAGGCTTTTCCTTTCTTTATCAGCCCTTTCTCAACCATTTCAACTAGAACTTTCCTTGGTTTGCCGAGTTCCCAAGGTAGGGCTTCTAAGGGATGCCTTCTGTAGATTCGATCCCAATCCTCATAATCTGAGTTCATGTTGGTAACTCCTAGTTAAAACCATGAAGCTTCTTAAAATTTGTTTGTTTTTTGTAGCTGCCTTTAGCGGGTTGCTTCCATGTATGTTATAGGTAACGTAAAATATAAATATGACGTATGTCATATTATATCTCTCGGATCGGATAGCGAAATAATGGGCTATCCAACCCGTTAAAAATTTGTTCAGATTTTTATGAAAAATTTGGGCAAATTCTTATAAGAGGAAAATAAAAAAAAAGAGTAATGAGGTGATGAATATTGTCTGAAAAAGTTATAGTACCTCCACACATGTTTGCGTGTCTCGACGCTGCAGGTGAAAACTACGTTGTCGAGGTCGATTTGCCTGGAGTGAAAAAGAAGGACATAAACCTTAGCATGCATGAGGACATTATCCATGTCCAAGCAGAGAGGACAGACTTAGAATTTCATGGACATCTACATTTCCCATTAAAAGTTATTCCCAAGAAAGCGGACGCCAAATTCAGTAATGGATTGCTCAAAGTGACAGTGCCGTTAAAAGCGAAACCTAGTCCTGAATTGAAAATTGAAGTGAAATAGAAGTTAAAGGCTTCAACCGCATGTTCTGTGCGGTAAATGCTTTTTTGTGTGCCCATCTTTTTTTCTGTTTCGTCTCAAACTCAAGTTGATAGATAGGTGAGGAATAGTTCAAGGGTAATTGACGTTCAATTTGTGGCTAGCGGTTAATAATATTAATTTAAAAATCTTAGTGCATTGCTTCTAGGGCACTTATTTCTAGTGTTCGCCAACTGCTTTTGGATAGCCTTCGTCCTCTAGTTGAATAGTGGTGTGGTCAATTCCAAACTCTTCTTTTAACATGTCAATCAAAGTCGCGATTAACTTCTTTCTGTCTGCCCCTTTTTTCACTACTACATGACCACTCATGCAACACATCTTAGTTGGAGTGATACACCACACGTGGAGATCATGAACCTTTTCCACGTCTTCCAGTTCAACTATTCTGCGTTCTAACACACCTATGTCGATGTGAGAAGGAACGCCTTCGAGAAGAACGTTCAAGGAGTCCCGGATGAGTCTTCCGGAACTATAGAAAATTAGTACGCCTATCATCATGCTGATTAAAGGGTCTGCTTGGAACCATCCGGTGAAAAACATGATTATCCCGGCGGAAATTGCTCCTAGCGAGCCTAGGGTGTCGGCGACCACGTGTAGAAAGGCGCCTTTAACATTTAGACTTTCATCCTTTGACCTTGAAAGTGTTAGTGCAGTTAGTCCGTTGGCTACGAGACCTAAAACAGCAATGACCAGCATGTTTAAGCTTTCCACTGGATCTGGATTTTGAATCCGCTGAAAGGCCTGGTAGAAGATGAAAATCACGATCACCCATAGGAAGATGCCGTTCAAAAAGGCAGCGAGAATCTCTGCACGATAATAGCCATAGGTTCTTTTCACCGAGACAGGTCGCAATGCAAACCATGCGGCTACGATGGCGAAGACTAGGGCAAAGGTGTCGTTCAGCATGTGCCAAGCGTCTGTTTGGAGGGCTAGACTGTTTGTTAGAATTCCTCCGACTAATTCGATGATGAAGAAAGATAAGGTGATGCCGAGGGCTATTCCAAGATATCTTAGACCTTTGGGTCGATGAAGATGTTCGTGCATTGGAACCCCGCGCTAATAGTAAATAATGTTCAGTCTTTTGTTATTAAATCTAGTTTTTTGTTAGATCTGGAAAACTTAATAGTACGTAAGGGTTACTGAAAAGGAAGTGAAAACAGATTGTCCAGTTTGATTAATATCATTATTGCAACCGTTGTCGTCAGTCTTTTCTCATTGGTTGGAATATATGCCTTATCTCTAAAAGAAAAAACGTTGCACAGCATCCTGTTAGTCCTCATAGCTTTTTCCGCCGGGTCAATCCTTGGAGCGGCGTACTTTAATCTTCTCCCAGAGGCTATAGAGTTTTTTGAGGGGGAGTCAGTTGTGTTTATCTACCTAGCCCTTGGATTCACCTTGTTCTTCTTTCTTGAACGGTTTATTTACTGGTACCATGGGCACCCTCATGAAGCCGATATATCAAGTAAGATTGCCGATCGAGTTGCAACTAGAGGTTTTGCCTATTTGAACCTCATTGGTGACGGAGTCCATAACTTTGTTGATGGAACAGTTATTGCTGCCAGTTTCTTGATTGGATTCTCGGTGGGATTGGCTACAACTATTGCTGTGATTTTCCATGAGTTTCCTCAGGAAATGGGAGACTATGGGATTCTGGTTTATGCGGGTTTTAAGAGGAGTAGAGCTCTGTTGCTTAATTTTGTGGTTGCCACAACAGTTGTTTTAGGAGGAATCGTCGCAGTTTTCTTGATAGAAATGATTCAAGCATTAAGTGGATTGTTGATAGCGCTTTTAGCGGGCGGTTTCATTTATCTTGCAGCCTCCGAGTTGATCCCCGAGCTGCATGAGGAGAAAAGCTTCAAAAAATCTGTCGTTCAATTCTTTCTGTTTATTCTCGGAATTTCCTTAATATGGTCTTTAGGTATCATTTTTCCAGAATAAAAAATTTCATTTCAAGAAGGCAATCTTGACGCACATTTTCATTTAGATGACGGCTTGAAATAGAATATATATCATTATCAGAATTATACCAGCGACTTGTGACACACCGCCCCTTGTGAGAAAACGCCAGAAAATAATGGTTGTTATTAGCAAAAACGGGAGAATTTCTGTGAAGATTGCCATATCAACTGCAAAGGGTGAAGTGAGAAGAACTAATCCTAATACCAGAGTCAAATTTGTTAGGTTGGAACCAATAATGTCTCCAATTGCCAGTTGAACACGTCCTCGTCTAACAGCTGTGAGGTCTAGCGTGAGTTCAGGCAAGGAAGTACCTATCGCAACTACTTTTGCTCCAATTAAGATCGGCGGAGCACCGAGACTGAGAGCAATGTTAATGCCAGATGAAACCACTAAACGTGCCGCTATAATAACACAAGCGAAACTGAAAATCAACACTGCAACAGCCCTTTTCCTGCTTGCCTTCCCAACTATTGCAGAATCGCTTGCGCTGACTTTCGGCGTTCTCTTTTTTGCCATAAAATAAACACTGACTGAAAAAGTTCCTAAAAGAATAACACCGATGATTGGGCTCCCAACTTTGAATATAACAAGCAGTAGCGGGATTAAGGACGTGAGAAAGAGGATGTCTGTTAGCTCTACCAAAAGGTCTGTACAACATGTTTTGAGGAAACCCAGCATTCCTAGTATGCCAAGAACTGCCCCTACATTGAATACGTTTGATCCAAGAATGTCTCCTATGCTGATTCCAGGAGTCCCTTGAAGAACTGAAAAAAGCGCTACAATTATTTCTGGAGTTGAAGTCATCACCGCAAGAATCACGAAACCTGCAGAGGCTTCACTCAAGCCAGTGAGCTCAATCAATTTTTCTATCGATTTTATTGTATAATGGCTACTCAAAGCCAAAATAACCAATGAAACGGCAAGAATCAATGCCTGAACTACGAGATCAATTACCACATTCATATTTAATCTGAATTAGGTTTAGATATACTTTCCCTAAAACAACGCAAAAATGGTTTTTGAAATCAAAGATAGGGGGCTTTAAAGACAATCATTATCTGATGAGGCTTAAGGAAAGAAAGAACTGACTGTTCTTAAGAAGAAATAAGAGACATTTTCACATTTACCACTTAATGGATGTTTACGCGCAACAGTTATATTTCCCTTCATATTACACGAATTGAGGCTTGAAACATGCCGAAACTGCTGAAACTGCTTATACTCTACTACAGCCAAACCGGAAATACTGGAAAAATGGCTAAAGCGATTGCAAAAGGCGCAAAAACAGTAGCTGGCGTAGATGTTGAAGTGAAATACTTTGCGAAACCAGCAGACTTAGCGGAGGCAGAAGCCATAATTCTTGGAATGCCCACCTACCACCATGACATAGGTGTGGATATGAAGAGACTCTTGGAAGAAGTGGCGGTCAAAGAGATTAATTTAAAAGGTAAGGTGGGAGCGGCGTTTGGTTCCTACGGCTGGAGCGGGGAGGCTCCTCACATGCTGTTGGAAATCATGAAAAACAAGTTTGAGATGGAAGTCGTTGAGCCTGCTTTATTAATTAAATACGCACCTAACGAAAAAGGCTTAGAAGAATGCCGAAAATTGGGGAAAACTGTTGCTGAGAGGATTGTGAAGGCAAGTCTAAGTTCATAACAATCCTGCTGTTGCTTTCCACCTTTGGCACTTCATCCTAACCCCAGTCCAATAGGAACATTTTTCATAAAAATAGAGAGAAGATTAATACCAATGAATTATTAAGTATCGATGAAATATCAATTCCCACTAGGTGAAACTTGATATGCCTCCCATTAAAGTCTTAAAAAATATTTTCTGGGTTGGAACTGTCGACTGGAATATTAGACATTTTCACGGCTTCACCTACTCAACCCATCGCGGAACCACATACAACGCCTATCTAATCGTCGACAAAAAAACGGCTCTAATCGATAGCGTTTATGGTCCTTTCGCGGAAGAGATGATAGAAAGGATTAGGGAGATCATTGATCCCTCTGAGATAGACTATATCGTAGCTAACCATGTTGAAACAGATCATTCTGGAGCCATCCAAGAAATTTTGAAACTAGCTCCTCAAGCAAAGGTGATAGGCACTGCTCGATGCAAACAGGGATTGCAAAAACACTATTTTGGCAACTGGGATTTCCAAGTTGTAAAAACTGGCGACGAGATAAATCTAGGTGAAAGAAGCTTAAGATTTATTGAAGCTCCTATGCTTCACTGGCCAGATAGCATGTTCACCTATATAGAGAAAGACGCCCTACTCTTACCTAATGACGCTTTCGGACAACACTTAGCAACATCAAAACGATTCGATGATGAAGTTGATGAAAAAATACTGATGGATGAGGCTGCTAAATATTACGCTAACATCTTGTGGCTGTTCAGTTCATTGATAATAAGGAAGATCGAGGAAATCCAGAAACTAGGTTTAAAGATTGAAATGATTGCGCCAAGCCATGGCATCATCTGGCGTAGTAACCCCACAAAAATAGTTGAAGCTTATCTCAGCTGGGCAAAGGGCGAGGCGGAGAAAAAGATTCTGGTTGCGTACGATACCATGTGGGGTAGCACAGAAAAAATGGCTAAAGCTATGATTGAAGGCATCACCAGCGAAGGTGTTGAGGTGATGATGTTTAGGCTTCCATTTTCCGATCGAGGAGACATCATTAAAGAGCTTCTCGAAGCGAAAGGGATACTTATTGGCTCCTCAACCATTAACAGTGGGGTTCTACCAACCGTGGCTCCATTTCTAGAGGAAATGCAAGGATTAAGACCGAGAAATAAAATGGCTGCTGCCTTTGGCTCTTATGGCTGGGGTGGTGGAGCAGTTAAAACTATTGAAGAAAGTCTGAAAAAAGCAGGTATGGAAATAGTTGCTCCTGCCTTGACGGTTAAATGGGTTCCTGACAAAGATGAAACCCAGAAATGCTTTGAGTTTGGAAAGGAATTCGCAAAGAAAGTAACGAAAACCAAATAACCCTTAACTACCGTGGTCTTTTCCCGTACGAGTCGGGTGGTATATTTCCTGAAGAACTGGACTCAAATATTGAAAGAAACTCCAATAAATTGGCTTCTCGAATGGTCTAACCCGTCTGTTCGCTATTTTACTCTACGGTATATTTTTGACAAAAGTGAAGATGACCCACAAGTAATAGCTGCAAAGAGAGCGATTCCTGAATCTCTAACTGTGACAAAAATCATCGCAAACCAGAACCCACATGGGTACTGGGAAGATCCCACGAGTCCATATCTGCCCAAATACAAATCTTCCTATTGGCAAATAATGATCCTAAGTCAATTGGGAATGGACAAAACTGATGAGAGAGTTAGAAAAGCTTGCGAGTACATTTTTCAATTTCAACACGATGAAGGCGGCTTTTCAGGTTACAGTCTGGAACAAGCGATGAGGGAATACGAATCATTGCGAAAGAAAGGAAGAAAATTACCTCAGGTCAATGAGTGGGTGTCTACATTGGTGTATGAACATCAATATTCATGTCTAACTGGCAACGTTGCAGCAGCATTGATTCGCATGGGATACAAAGATGATGCTCGAGTGAAAAAGGCTCTAGAATGGCTCATAAAGATTCAAAACAAAGACGGCGGATGGCTCTGCCCTTACTGGCGAGCACACATCAAAGACACACATGGATGCTTTTATGGAACAATCTGTCCGCTTGAGGCTTTCAGCGAAATTCCGAACAAACAATTAACCAAAGAGATGAAGGATGCAATAGAAAATGGTGCAGAATTTCTCCTCATGCATCACCTTTTCAAGGCGGATCATCACAACTATCGAGTGATTAGACAATCGTGGCTAAAGCTTGGGTTTCCATGGTTTTACAGCTACAACGTGCTAAGAGGACTTGACGTCTTAACAAAACTAGGCTACGTCGAAGATAATCGTCTCTCAGATGCTGTTCAAATCCTTTTGCAAAAACGACAAAACGATGGCACATGGATACTTGAAGCCACTCCAGTTGGAAGAATGCAAACCAACATTGAAGCGAAAGGCAAACGTAGCAAATGGATTACGTTAATCGCTTTGAGAGTGCTAAAACAACTCGCTAATGTAAGCGCAACTAATCCTACTTAGCATGGAAATGTCCAAAAAAGAAATTGGGAAAATTAGATAGTAAGGTATGTGTCATTGTTCTATTCGCCGATGACTCAAGCCATGAAATGCTTATTTGTTGGCTTTGCGTTTTTCGGATCTTTCCTTCTCCAGTCTCATCCACCATTCAGGAACCTTCACATCTTCCGTCCTGTCCCAGTGATCAAACGGCTTTATATCCAAGACTGGTGTACCATCAAACGCGTCGAGACCGCGAACAGTTACGATGTTGCCCTCTACTCTTAAAAGCTCAACTAATGTAAGTCCTATTGGATTTGGACGATGTGGTGTTCGTGTTGCAAAAACTCCCAGCAGAGGCATATCCATTCTACCCCTAGGATGAACTTTCATCGTTCTTCTCTCTTCCTGTGAAATTTCATGCATCCAAAATATTACAAATAAATGCGAAAAATCTTCAATGCCGTCCAAAGCTTCTGTGAAATCCTGGTGAAGAACTATCTTTGAAACGTTACTTGGGTCCCTAACTTCTTTTCCAACTGCCTTCGTTTTGACGAAACCTATCGGTTTCAACTCAATTTTCTCTGTAGCTGGCACAATATTCACTCAGCCTTTCTAGTCCTTAGGAGCCACCGTTATCATTGGAGACATCTTCTCAGGGTCCACGACGACATCAACAATGACTGGCTTATCTGATTTGAAAGCCAGTTCCAAAGCCGTATCCAATTCTTCTGGTTTTTCCACCCGATAGCCCTCTCCACCACAAGACTTCGCAAATTCCGCGAAGTTTGGGTTAACAAATTCTGTTCCAAATTCTCTATACCCATACATCATCTGTTCTTTTTTTATGTTCTTCAGTTTGTTGTCGTTGAATACTACGACTTTTACGGGGAGCCTATTGTAAACAGCTGTAGTGAAGTCAGCCATCAGCATGCTGAATCCTCCGTCGCCTGTAACGCATATCACCTGCCTGTTAGGGAAACCTATTTGGGCTGCGAGGGAAGCTGGAAACGCGAAGGCCATGCTTGCCATGTTGGCTGATATGAGGGTTTTTTCACCGTCGCAGGTGTATTTTTTGTAGAACCAGTATGTGTGGTCTCCTACATCAACGGTGACTATGGCGTTTTTTTCAGCGTGTCTTTTTATGGCTTGAATCACCAAGCCTGGATATATAGGAACGGACATGTTTTCTGAGTCTTCCCTTATCTCTCTAAGATGCTCCTCTTTGATTTTCTTTATCTCGTCAAAGTACTTCTCATTCGGCTTCTTTGCAGACACTTTGGCGATTAACTTTTTCAAAACCGCTTTTGCGTCACCAGTTAGACCAACCTTTATCGGAAAACTTTTTCCAAGCTTCACACCGTCAATATCTACTTGAACTATAGGTAGGTTTGGCACAAGATTTCTCTGCCTAAACCCTGACCCAATGACGATGATAAGGTCCGCTTTAGTCATCGCTTTAGCCGCAAAACGGGTGCCTATGGACCCTAAAACGCCCACAGCTAAACCATTAGTCTCTGGGATGACGCCTTTGGCTCTGGAAGTGGTCGCAATTGATGCAGATATTTTCTCTGCGAATTCAATAACTTCTTTACCGCAGTTCCGTATGCCCCAACCTCCCAAAATTATTGGTCTACTGCTCTCATCAATGAGTTTCACTGCTTTCTCTACGTCCTCATCCAAGGGAGCCACTATTTGTTTGAAAAGGTGCTCCTCTGGCTTCCATATTTCATCCTCCAACTCTTCTGCGAGAACGTCTGTGGGCAGGCTTAACAGTGCCACTCCACGTTTAAGATATGCATTTTTCACAGCTAACACGGTCAAACTGATCACTTGAGCAGGCTTGGCGATTGTTTCATTCAAAACTGTGAACGGTTCGAATAGCTCAATCTGATCAATCTCTTGAAGAGACTCGCTTCCCAAGAAAACTTGAGGAACCTGTCCGGTTAAAGCTAAGACTGGCGCTCCATCGGTAGCAGCGTCCATCAGCCCTGTAATAAGGTTGGTTGCTCCAGGACCAGCAATGGATAAGCATACTCCGATTTCATCGGTGAGTTTTGCGTGGGCCGACGCCATGAAGGCAGCGGTTTCTTCATGTCTTGTCAAGACGAATTTTATCTTGTTTTGTTTGTTTAAAGCTTCTATGAGGGGCAAGATTGAATCGCCGGGAATTCCGTAGATGTATTTTACGCCTATTGCTGCTAGTTGTTCAACAATTTTTTCCGCCACAGTCGGAACAGTAACAGTCTTCTTTTCTAGTATTTTCCTCCCAATTCTAACGAACGCTGATTTGGGTGCTCCACAAACAGGACATACCCAACTAGGACTTAGGTCTTTGAACTGTTTGCCTTCTTTTTCTTCGTCATAAATGTAGTTACAAACGGTGCATTTCCACTTAGACATTTAAATTACCCAATCATTCTCTGTTTCTAAAAATATAAGAACTTCTAGTTGGTTGTAAAGCCACAAAAAAATCTTTTACTTATCAAATACTGCCTCCAAGATTCAGCGTGCATCTTTTTTGTGTGAAGTCTCTAGTTTCATCACATATATCAAAAGCCTTTGCTGCTACGGCTATCAACTCGTTGTTTTTGAGATGTTTACAAGATGGAAACGTAATTATATGGGTCTCAAATTAAGTTGCGTAGTACTGAAAGAATCTGGGAATTTAATATATATGTATGTTTAAGACAGTGCAGGAGGTAGGTGAATAACATGACTAATGAGGGTGAGATATACGTTTGTGAGATATGTGGGAACAAAGTGAAAGTGTTAGAAGCAGGCGCTGGAACCCTAGTTTGTTGCGGACAAGACATGACTTTAGTACAATGACCTCTAAACGTGTTTGAGAGATTTAACATGAAAGAAGCAGCAAAACCTTATTTTTTAACAAAAGGAGGTGAAAAAGTACTATGCCACTTTATCATAAGCGCCATGTAGGCCATGAGAAACATCTATGTAAGATCATAGAAGATGGAGCCACCTTCGATGAATATTACCCGCTTGTCACGAACGCAAAGTACTTATGTAGGCAATGTGGACGAGTAGCAACGAAAGCTGAGAATCTCTGCGACCCAACTCCTCTCCCTAGCGCCTAGACCCCATTGACCGTCATATTTCGCGTGCGCAAGATTTGACCCTAGCAGTGACTCTTTAGGCTTTGTGACTCTCCCCTCTCCCTCCACTAGCAACAAGAATAAACGTCAAAACCGAAAAACAGAAATTTTCTCAATCATAACAAAGTCTTGTGGGAAATAACATGTCAAATTATGATGAAGCTTCAGTTCTAGAAGTGTTAGACAAAGTAAGTCGTAGCGTAGTTAACATAAGCACCATCAAGCTTCTCCAACATATTTTCTACAGGGCAGTCCCTGTTAAAGGAATGGGCTCAGGAACCATAATCGATACAGACGGTCAAATTTTAACAAACAACCATGTAGTTGTGGGCGCAAAGAAAATCGGCGTGACGTTGACTGATGGGCGTGTATTAGAAGGCAGAGTCAGGGGAACATGCTCAACCCACGACATGGCTATTATCAAAGTGAAGGAGGAAAAACTCCCAGCCGCAGAGCTAGGTGACTCCGATAAATTAAGGGTGGGTCAAAGAGTCTTTGCTATTGGCAATCCTTTCGGACTTTCTGGGGGCCCAACAGTTACCTCTGGGGTGATAAGTGCTCTAAACAGATCCATAGAATCAAAAAGAGGCATGATAGAGTGTCTCGTTCAAACTGATGCTGCCATAAACCCGGGAAATAGTGGAGGACCGCTAGTGGACATGCAGGGAAGAGTTGTCGCCATCAACACAGCGATAATTCCCTTCGCTCATGGCATAGGCTTCGCCATTCCCATAAATTCAGCGAAGAAATGCACCAACGAAATCATTGTTCACGGAGAAATGATTAGACCTTGGCTTGGCGTGAATGGATTAACTGTTACCAGACAAGTTGCATCCTACTACGGTTTACCCGTTGATAGAGGAGTTCTTGTTGCAAGAGTGATAGCGGGTAGCCCCGCAGACAACGCTGGAATAGTCCCCGGCGATATAGTCCTTGAATTTGCAGGTAAGACCATAAATAACATAGAAGGACTGGTGAAGGAAATTCAAAAAAGAAAAGCTGAAGAAAAAGTGGAAGTACTGATTCTCCGAAACTCTGAGAGAGGGATTGTCGAAGTGACCTTGGAGAGAACTCCGTGAGTAAAGACGCGGGAAATGTTTTTAGGGTTCTCTTCATAGGTTAGTTAATGAGGAAAAATGCCTAAAATACAAATCAACTCAGAACTATGCGATGGATGCGGAGCATGTGTCACGCTTTGCCCTGAATTCGTTTTAGAACTTCACGATGGAAAAGTAAAGGTCGTGAATTCTGAAGCTTGTCTAGGCATCAGGGCGAAACAGCTTTGTTCAGAATGCAATGAGATGGCAGAAACATGCTTAGGATGCGTTACTTGCGTCAAAAGCTGTCCAACAGCCGCCATCGAAATACTTGAGATTTAGCCTGTCTCCAAACGACGACGGGCGCTGATTACTCTTTCTTTGGCAATGTTTAAGGCTGCATCTCTCAGTCCTATGTTTTTTTCCTCAGCATATTCTAAAACGGTTCTAGTGTTTCGATGAATCTTTTTCTGGACAAGTTTTAACATCCGTTTTGGATTGTAACCCATATATTCAGCATAAGAAGATATTACTCCACCAGCATTTGCAAGAATGTCGGGCACAACCATGACTCCTCTCTTCCGTAAAACTTCCTCTATTTCCGGCCTTACTGGAATATTAGCAGCCTCAACTACCATCTTTGCTTTGACAACGTCTACGTTGTCCTTTGTGATAACATCAGAAAGAGCAGCAGGAATAAGAATGTCTACTGGAAGCTCAAAGATTTCCTTGTTTTCTAATACCTTTCCAGGTCTATAATTTATAACCGACGTCGTTTCCTTCTTCACTTTATATAGTTTTTTGAAGTTGAACCCGTCTTGGTTGTATATGCAACCCTTGGAATCAGAAACTGCCACAACTTTCACATCAATCTGTGTTAAGTAGTTGGTAACATAGGAACCAACATTTCCAAAGCCCTCTACCGCCACTGTTGCATCCTTAATGTCTAAGCCTATGTAATTTGCCACTGTAGCTGTAGCTTGGACTACTCCAACAGCCGTGGAGCCATATTCATGAGGAATACCGCATTTCTCACCATGCTTTACACACATGTTAGCTGGTTTTCCAGTAGAAGCCTTCATGGAGCCGTTTGCCTTAGCAAAAACAGCCATTTCTTCTTCGCCTGTGTTTATGTCTGGTGCGCCTACGTAGAGTTTCGGACATACGGGTTTCAGGGCTCTGGAGAAGGCTCGTATTATTTCCTTCTTCTTCTCTTTGGATATCTTCTTTGGATCCGCCACTATGCCGGACTTTGCTCCTCCGAAAGGTAACTCTGCGAGGGCACATTTCCATGTCATTGTTCTGGCTAAACGAAAGACTTCCTCTGTTGTGATAGTGGGTAACATTCTGATTCCGCCTTTGCCGGGGCCAAGAGTTGTGTTGTCAATGACCAGAACACCTTTCATTCCTACTTTAGAATCATAAACGTGCAGTATTTTTTCTGGACCCCACTTGTCAGTGAATTTTTCTATTTCGATGCTTAATCTTGTTCCCCCATGATGATTTTATGGCAACTCTATATTTGATTGTCGCTAAAAAGTTCTTCATTAAGAGAACTAACTCAGGACATGCCTGTCTTAGATATCATCTAACGAGCTAAAGAAAATTGGGAAGGAATTTCTGAATGGGCTTCAATAAGTTATTTTCTCTTTTTTTCCAGTAGATTTTCGAAAGCTTCTTCGTGTTGTATTTCTTCGGATAGTATATGTTCTATTAGGTGAAAAGTTCTTACATCCTTGTCATAGCAAGCAGACACTTTCTTGAGAAGTTTATTATATACATCAATTGCGCATCCTTCTGCATCAGCAACTGCGTTGAGCACACCTTCAAGGTCTCTTTCGTTCTTGGGGAATACGACTTTCTTGCAGGTTGCTATTCTCTGTAAATCTTCAAGGTCTCTCTCTGGTTCTCCGCCCAATTCGAGGATTCTGTCAGCTAGTTCCGACATGTGCTCGAACTCGTCTTTTGCGATTCTATCCAGTTCGCTAGCCACTGTTGGGTAGTCTGGGCCCTCAATGAAGTCTGCTGCCCAAGTGTAGTAGAAGAAGGCTATCCATTCGTCGGCATAGGCACTGTTCAAATCTTTCAATAACTTCTTGATGTCGACTTCCACTATTTCTCTTCCTTTCTTTCCCATAAGGAACACCTCTACGTAATTCTGTTGGTAGGAATAAAAAACTTTCCAATTTATACATAATGCGTATGGCTGGTGAATTCTTTCCCAGTTTATGTTTCTGAAAAGAGTTTCGAAGTAGCATCCTTTGTTTAGCAATTAATGCGCGCGTGTGGTAAACCTATCTACCTAAAAGTCTGTTGACCGATTGTGGAATATATTTTACAACTGTTTTTTTAAGCTGTCTTCCAAAAAGCATTTCTTTGATGCCTTTGTCTGAAGTGCCCGAAAGAGTTTCTGCTTCGATAGAAGAGATCACTCCCTTCGCAATTTCAATCAAAGCTGTAGTCTGTTTTTCCGTTAATCCCTCACCTCTTTGTGCCTCAAGTTCATTTATAAAATCATAAAGAGCTTTTATTGCCTTTTCACCATGTAAAGTTCGAAACTTTGGAATCTCAACAGGCTGCATTTCTACCACCAAAATAGAATGGTGATTTTTTCTATAAATATCATCGTCTGAAAATCAAAATATTCCGGTATTCGATATATACATGCACACATTTTTTTATCTGAGGCTTACTCTTCCTTTCTTTCCCATAAGGAACACC
>CAYFTS010000227.1:0-9270 GCA_964346135.1 uncultured Candidatus Bathyarchaeia archaeon
AACATAACAATTGCTGACATCACTGAAGCGGAAAGTCTTCATGGTTGGGAGTTCGGTCTGAACGTCGACCCGTCTATCCTAAATGTGACTAGCATTGATCAGGGGTCTTTCCTCCAAAACGTTGGCCCAACATACTTGGTTCCATACATAGACAACGAAACTGGCAACGTGGGTGGCACTTGCTTCCTCCTTGGATACCCACCGACCGGAGCATATGGCAGCGGAGTTCTAGCCAGCGTCACTTTCCGAGTCAAAGCCTACGGCTACACCCCTATACACTTCTACCTTACGGAACTCCGCCACTACAATGGGTCACACGTACTACCGCTAACTCATGCGTCGGTTGATGGATTCTTCAGCAACGTTCATGACGCGGCCGTGATCGATGTTATACCTGCTGCTGATCAGGCGTATCCTACATGGACGGTCCCACTCAATATCACAGTGACTGTTTCAAACAACGCCCCTTCGCCAGTAAACCTCACTGTTACAACATACTACGAAAATTTCACAAACGCCTACGAAATAGGAACTCAAAACGTGATCAATCTAGATGGTGGCAGCCAGCTGAACCTGACTTTCAGCTGGGACGTCATAGGAGCCGCTTGGGGAATATACACCACGAAAGCTAATGTCACCCTCACTGGTGACCTCAACCCTGCAAATGACGAATTCGTCTACAGCAATGTGACGATTAAGATACCAGGCGACATCCAAGGCGACCCGACTGACCCAGACCCCAGCATCGCTGATGGTGACGTTGACTGGTTCGACTTCGGCGCTTTTGCTATCGCTTATGGAACCAGCCTAGGAAATCCAAAATACAATCCTCAATGCGACTTCAATCTAAATGACCAAATAGACTGGTTCGACTTCGGCGATTTCGCTGCAAACTACGGCAAATCGACCCCCAAATACCCCTAGCCGACCACTTAGAAGCGATGTCGACTCTCATCTTATGAGACGTAGGCGTCGCCTGAACCACCACTTTTTTGTGACATCCTAAAACATCCCACGTGGTCTTCAACGGTTACCGCCTAGGATTCTAGGAACACCAGCTCTTGACTTATCCGACGCAATGTGAAACGCAAGAATCATACGTAAACGTGCAGACAAAATACAAATTGTAGATTCAAAGACGACAACAAAGTGAGCGGTACACACAAATTTAGTATAGCAACATCTTAGAATCCATCAAAAGACAAATATCTATTAAGTCATAAAAGGCCTCTCAGAACGTATCAGTCAAAGAGCGTGATAATTATGAAAGTACCACAGAACAAGGTTGAGGAGGAAATTTTCGAGCTTTGGAAGGAACTGGCCCCATCAAGTGCATTTACGGCTGGTTTAGACGACTATGCGGGTAGGTTGTTTGTGCCGACTGAAGAAAACGTGAAACTCATGTTAGAAAGGATTGCAGAGTTAAAGACGCATGCAGAGGACACGGTGCAAAAGAAGTTTCTGCAGTGTTTAGAAACCGAATTGTGTTTTGAGGAACCATACATGGCTTTAGAGAATACACTTTGGACGTTCTACGGGCACCTAGTGAAGGAAGGAATCAACGTTGAACATCTGCTTTCCTTAACGTCTTATGCAAACAAAGCATTGCAAGTTTCGAAGAAGAGACTGACTAAAAAGAAGTGGCCCATTGAGATAAAAATAATCACATGTTATGGAGGAAACAGTTTACTCGGCATTCTGGAAACAATCCGCAGCGAAACAAAGAATGTACAGTTACAGAAAGAAATAGACAATCTCAAAGAGAGGGTAAAAGATTACATTAAGGCGTTCCATGTGGAAGGCGTAAAAGAAGGAAGCTTCGAAGAAGTCTTTCCAATCTTAGAAAGGAGTGGAGGCAACATCGGACGGAAGGAGATGTACCCAAAAATCTTGAAGGATCTCTATGACTATCCTGAAACCGCAGATGAAATTGAGAGCAATGCTTTGCAGTGGTTAAGAGAAGAATTGCCGAGGCTGATGGAAATCACGGAAAAACTAGCTGGAATTTATGGAGTGGAAGCAAAAGTTGAATTAGTAGCCGACGAAATGACAAAGAAACGAGTCGTGAAGAAACCTAAAGTCTTGGATTTTGTCCTTAACATGCGAGAAAAGTTGCAGAAGGTTGTTGAAAGCCACTTGGTAAGGATAACGCCCGCCTACGATACTCGAGTTATAGAGACGCCTTCCTATCTTGTAAGTCTCATAACAACAGCAGCTGCAGGCTGGTTTGACACGCTAACCGAGAAGCCCTTCAACGTATTCTTTATTACAACTGATCCCAAAAGATCAGCGCCGGTAAGCGCCTCAGACCTAATTAATGATATTATTCATGAAGAATATGGGCATTGTATAAATCACTCCAATTCGGTTACTAACTTCGCTGCTAAGCCAAGGTTGATAGAGTTACTGGCCGCTACCACAGGACTACAGATCAGTGAAGCTATTTCATTTTTTAGAGAAGTAGAGTTCATTTCGTTTCTGAAACAGTTGGCGAGAAAAAAAGAAAAGCTCACACGGGATGAAAAGGAGCTTTTAGACGCTCTAAGGGCCATTGAGAATTTAGACACGGTCGTCCTTGAGACTGAATTCTTAGTTATGGAGTGGCGTATACTACGGTTCCTTCGAGCAATTGGAGATGTACGCATCAACATGGGTAAACAAAGCGCCACAGAGTTCATTAATTGGGCTCACGAGCAAACGAGCCTATCCAAGAAGATGCTTTACAACGAGGTTTTCACTTTTCAAGACTCCCCAGGCTACGCTCCGTGCTACTGTATGGCTGGCGAAGAGCTGAGAAAGATTCAATCGCTTGCCGTAGAGAAGGGTAAGAGCGTGATTGATTTCAACACCTACGTGAGTTCTATGGGCTATACGCCTAGAACCGTATATGAGAAAAGACTAAGAGAATATGCAGTGTCCACTACTCAACCTTAACAATCTTTTTTTCTGTTTAGTTGCCGATTTCAATAAGACTATTGATGCTTGCGGAAAAATGAAGCGCGTGTTTTGATAAAAAGCTAAATTGCACCGTCAATCATATGGTTTTTCCCTGGGCTTAAGGTTCTGTGAACGGTGAATGAGTTTGGTAAGGTTTCTGAATTTGAAGGAGAACTTCTCATACTTTAGAGGAAATTTACTAGTTCTAACTCTCAGCTGGGTGTTTTGGACTCCAGCCATGGTCATGGTGTATACTTATGAGCCAAATTATATTCTCGCCTTGGGAGCCGACACATTCATAATGGGAGCAATCTACGGCATCTCCACGGTTGTTCTTTGTCTTACCCGTATTCCTGGTGGATTTATTGCAGATAGGTTTGGAAGGAAATGGGTCATCGCCATAATGTCTTTTGGAGCTGCGTTAACATACTTGCCCTATGCTTTCGCTCAAAGTTGGCAGTGGATTCTAGTTGCAGCAACACTTTCCAGCCTCACCTTAATCTATCAACCTGCCCTCATGGCTGCCTTCGCAGATAGCATTCCAGCTGAAAAAAGAGGAAAAGGCTATGCTCTCTCGAATCTTCTTCCCACCATAGCTTGTGTTTTCAGCCCTACTGTAGCAGGATATTTCGTGCTGACTAGAGGACTTGTTGATGGAATGAGAGTTCTTTACTTATTGGCTGCAGGTTCAGGGTTAATAGTAGCCTTCTTAAGACTATTCTTTCTAAAAGAAACCCTTCCTAAAAGGGAAACCAATTCCGAAGAAAAAGACTCCCCAAAACATTGGAGAGGATTCAAGACAGAATATCTGGATGCTCTTAAATTCATTTTCAAAAATGCTCCGCTCCTATTGTTACTCCGTACAGTTTTTGAGTTTGCATCGTATGGAATTTGGCCTTTTTTTGTAGTGTTTGCCACTGGATTTCTGGGCGTTAGCGATGGGGACTGGTGGATAATATTCATGGTATCACAAGTTGCTTACCTAGTTGGTGCGATGCCTATGGGCGTCCTCACAGATAAGATTGGAAGAAGAAAAGTGTTGATTTTATCCGCCAGCATATTCATCCTTTCCACCATGCTCTGGGTTATAACTCCTCCTCACACTTGGCTTACGATGTTTTCTGCAACAACTTCTTTTGCACTTATTCAGTTAGCTGTTGCAGCCAGTGGCATCGCTCTTCCAGCCTTTGAAGCTGACTTGATTCCAAGATCAAAACGAGGGAATGTAATGGCAACTTTGATGTTGGTTTACGGTATCACCACGGCTGTCATAACAACTATAGGAGGGCTCATGTATCAAGAAGTTGCTCCGCACTTTCCATTTTTAATTTCACTAGCATTATTGTTGATAGGATTTCTCACAGTAGTTTTCAGGATGAAGGAGCCTTCAAAAAGAGAAATCTAATGTTTTGGATACTCGACCTTTTACCTTTTCTTATCGATCTCTTTGATCACGTCTTCAATGATGTCCATGCCAGCATCAGCAATTTCTCTTGTTATTATGAGTGGAGGCGCTATTCTGATCGTGGATGCCCCACAGGTTATTACGGCTACACCTCGCCTCCAACATCTTGTCATGATCTCTTTCGCTTTTTCACCTGCAGGTTTCTTAGTGTCTTTATCTTCAACGATTTCAGCGCCAATCATCAATCCTCTCCCTCGTACGTCACCAATGATTTCGCATTCTTCTTTCAAGTTTTCTAATCGTTTCTTTACATGTTTGCCTTGTTTAGTGGCATTCTCAAGCAACCCTTCCTTCCTGATTATGTCTATCACTGCTAAAGCAGCAACACAGGACAAAGGGTTCCCGCCGAAAGTGGAAGCGTGAGAACCCCCATCCCAGTCCATTAAGCGAGCACGAGAAACGACCACGCCTAAGGGCAGTCCGGAAGCGATAGACTTGGCTATGCAAACAATGTCAGGCTCGACTTTCCAGTGCTCAATTGCGAACCAGCGTCCAGTTCTACCCATTCCAGCCTGAATTTCGTCGTCAATCATGAGCAAGCCGTATTTGTCAGCTATTCTCTTGAGGCGACCAAAATATTCTGGAGGCGGAACTACGTATCCTCCCTCACCTTGGATGGGCTCAAAAAGGATGCCAGCAACTTCCTCAGGAGGGACATATTTTTGAAGAACCATCTCATCGATAAAATCCACGCACCAGTAGTTACAGTCTGGATATGACAATTTAAAGGGGCAACGGTAACAATAAGGATAGGGCACATGTGTAATTCCGGGAAGCAAGGGGAAGAAGTGTCTTCTTTGAACTGGTTTGCTAGCCGTGAAAGCTAGGGAACCAAGTGTTCGACCGTGGAAACCGCCGATGAAAGCTATGAATTGTTGTTTGCGCGTATGCCATTTTGAAAGTTTAACCGCCGCCTCAACAGTCTCCGCTCCGCTATTTGCAAAGTAAACTTTCTTCGCAGATCGCCCAGGAGTTACTTCACATAGCTTTTCTGCTAGGTTTGCGGCTGGGTGGTAATAGAAATCTGTGTTGGAGTAATGCAGAAACTTTTCGCTCTGCTTCTTTATTGCATCCACAACCTTTGGATGGCTGTGTCCCACGTTGAGGCAAACCAGCCCCGAGTTGAAATCGATGTACTCGTTTCCATCCACATCTTTCACTATACAACCACTACCTGATTCGATGGCAAGGGGATAGACACGAGCATATGATGGAGAGATGAAAGTCTCGTCTTTCTTCACGAGTTCTTTTGCCTTTGGTCCCGGTGGACGAACAATAATTTTTGGATATCTACCCATATTTATCATCACGAGATTATCTTTTTCAGCAGTAATTCAAATAAGCATTGTGTGCGTAAATAGGTCATTCTTCTATGTATCATAGTTTTAGCCAAGTCCCAATACCCTTGTTTTTGGCTTTTTCGTAGATTCTTATAGCCGTAGCCATATCTTCGATAGCTAGACCGAGATTCATTGACATAGTTCGTTCAGAATCATTTTCTCGCCCCAACTTTTTTCCTGTAACCAGTTCTCCCAAGTCAGCGTAAACGTTAGGAATGTCGCAGAAGTAGCCTACTGACTGGTAATAGAGGAGTTGTTCCAAGTCATCAGTGCAGAACTTGTGCATAGAGCGCATGGCTTGAGGCTTCCAATAGGAATCAAAATCAAGTGGACAAGCAAAACTTCCGTCGTCGAACCACGTAGCCTCTATGACAGGTTTAGGATGCTTCAAAATAGGCCCCGCTGTCACAACTATATCGCATCTTTCTACTGCCTTTCTTGGCGAGTTGACGGGTACAACATGCAGACCATATTTCTTAGTCATTTCAAAAACATACCTTTCCAAATTTGTCTCGCTAATATCGTAAGCTCGAACCTCTTCTAAACCCTTGAAAGCGGTGAATATGGCTTCAAGATTATGTCTTCCCTGAACCCCACAGCCTAAAACGCTGAAAACTCTTGAGTCTTTCTTAGCCAAATATTTGGCAGCCACAGCCGTAGCAGCGCCTGTTCGTTTAGCTGTGACCCAAGCGGCATCCATAATGCAAATGGGCACACCTGTATCCAGATCATTCAAAACAAGAACCCCTATTATATATGGCAAATTGTATTTGTAGTTGTTAGGAAACCCACTCACCCACTTCATGCCAGCAGCCTTCATTTTCGGTATAAAAGCAGGCATAGCGTGTATGAAAGCGTCCGCCTTCGGATGAATTCCTGGCTTTGGGGGCATCTCAACTCGGCCCTCACCTTTCTCCCTAAAGGCTTTCTCAACAACATCAATAATTTCAGCCATAGACAAACTGACTTCTTCAATATCTTTCCTCGAAAGATACAAAACCTGCAAATCCATAAGGCAAACCTCAACTGCCTCTTCCAAATAGTTATAGGTCTAATTAAAAACTATAGTTCTGTCTTGAATGTTGGGATGCTCGTTTCCTGGCTGACGACAAAAACGTAATATGTTCAAAAAAAAGAACTGAATTGAGTGACATGCATGCAGGAGTAAATGGCATGACCTTGTCTGCAATAGAAATTTTGAAGGCGAAGAAGAACCTAGAGGGGGTGCTCTATCGCACACCTATAACGTACTCCAAACGGCTCAGCGAGATAAGCGATGCAGAAATCAACTTGAAATGGGAAAACCTGCAAAAGACCGGATCCTTCAAACCTCGAGGAGCATACAACAAAATCTGTTCGCTTACACCTGAAGAACGCAACAAGGGAGTTATCACAGCCTCAACTGGAAACCACGCTCTAGCCGTCGCCCTTGTAACAAAAATGATGAACATCAAGGCCACCGTCATCGTGCCTGAGAACACTTCTAAGGTAAAGGTGGAACGATGTAGAGCTCTCGGAGCGAAGGTGGTGCTTGAAGGAGCGAACTACGACGAATCCCTGATCTACTGCAAGAAAATGATTTCGGAGACTGGAGCACTTTACATCTCTGCCTTTGATGACCACAAAGTCATAGCTGGCCAAGGAACAATCGGCTGCGAGATCCTGAAAGAAAAGCCAGATGTGAACACAATCATAGTGCCTATTGGAGGTGGGGGTTTAATCTCAGGCATAGCCCTTTGGGCCAAAACCGTTAACCCGAAAATAAGAGTTGTTGGTGCCCAGTCAACCGCTGCCTATACCATGTATGAATGCTTTAGAGCCAAAAAAATCGTTGATGTCCCTGTTCCGCCTACCATAGCTGATGGGCTTGCGGGGGGAATCTCCCCGATGACTTTAGACCTTGTATTAAAATATGTCGATGAAATCGTTTTGGCAGAAGAAAAAGAGTTGAAGAGTGCAATCCTTTGGGTTCTAAAGAATGAGCGCCAAGTTGTGGAAGGAGCTGGCGTAGTGGGACCAGCGGCAATTCTACAAGGGAAAATACGGTTTAAGCGAGGCGAGAAAGTTGTTGTGGTGATCTCTGGCGGCAACATTGACATGGAGCTTTTGAACTTGCCAGAATGAAGACAGGGCTTTCAAAAGTTGATGAATTAAGCATCTGTGCACACGCAATCATTTCTCAGAGAAACATCTGCTCCAAAGTAAGAAACATTATCCCAACCGTTACAAAAAAAGTTCCAACGAGTACTCTTTTAGAAACCGCTTCTTTCAAAAGCAATATCGCGATGATAGCGGCAAACAGAGGTGTAGTTGAGGCAAGAGGCGCAGCTACGTTAGCTTTGATTATCTCTAGTCCAAAGAGGTAGAGTGTATCGCCCACTCCAATGGCCATGAGACCACTAAGAAACATCGTAAGAATGTCGAATCTTGTTAGATTTTTATTTGAAGATTTTTTTCCGAAAGGAAAGAGCATGAAGACACCGAGTACAGGCAACAGAAAGAGCATTCTCACCGAAGCGAGAATAAATGGATCCGTGTTTGCTAAGATGGTTTTGAAGATGGAGACGCCACAGGCCCAGCATAGTGAGGTACCCAAAGCTGCAAGAATTCCAAGTTTCGAATGTTCCTTTTTGCCGACTTTATTTTCAGTTCGACTGGTCGCCAGCCAAATCCCTGACACCACAGCTACAGTTCCAACCAGTATCGGAGCAGTCAGCGACTCTTCTAGAAAAATAATGCTTATTACTGCGACGAAAATTGAATAAGAGTAGGCAATTGGAACGGTCTTGGCTACTCCAACAAATTTTAATCCACTGAAGTAAAGTATGTCCCCCACACCCAAGACTAAAAGAGAGGCAATACCAATGTGTGCTAGGGACACCAATGTCAACTCAGATAAGAGAGCCCATTTTCCGAGAAGATATAACACTAGAAAAGCGAAGAGTGTAGCAGGAAAACTTCGAAACAAGTTAAGCGTTACTGGCCGTACGTTAAGCAGACTCTTCTTGTACAAAGAAGCACCTAGAGCCCAACAGAGAGCAGCTGCAATAGTCAAAATTTCCCCTAACATTGTATTATCTTTCGTTACTTTGCTCTCTTTTCAATTATAAGTTCTTTGAACGCACACGCACTCAGTTTTTTCAAAACGTAGAGTTTGATGCAAAAATCTTTGCTCAGGTTGGGAACGGCTTTCAACTACCATAGGCCAGGCTTCCCGGCTTTTTGGGCGTTTCATTAAACCGTTTGTTCCATTTTCCTGAGGGACACCAGCTATTAGCTGGATATTTATGTGAGTTCTTTGTCGGCTTCTTTCACGATGTTCCGAATTTCTTTCGCGATGTCCTTGTCCAACGGTTCAGGTTTGTGGTGCGCCAAGATATCGTCAACCTTTTCACAGGCCATCTTGAAAAGGTCTTTCCACCCTTTCTTTTCCCAGTCGGTTCTGTAATCTCTCGTGAAGAGTTCAGGTATCCACACAGCAGTCCTAATCCTCTTACGGGTGGTTTCTTGACTCATGAAATGACCTCC
>CAYFTS010000228.1:0-12654 GCA_964346135.1 uncultured Candidatus Bathyarchaeia archaeon
ATTTTCGTTTTTCTTCGCGCAAAAATTCAGTAGGTTGGTTCTTGTTGTCATAAATTTAGGCATACAGAAGATTGTTTCGCAAAATAGAAATATTGGTTATTACAATAGTTACGCTAGAACGGTGACTTATTTGGTGGAAGTAAAGAAGTGTTGGGTAGTGTTTGTTGTTCTGTTTATGTTCTCATCTAGTTTAGCGATAATCAACGTGCCTATGAAAGTTGCTGCTCAACCAACACCATACGTCAGAGTTTACGTTAACCAGACCCTAGGATACATACCTGGAGTGCCAGTAGGCAACAAATTTACGGTTGACATAATCATTGAAGTAAGCAATATTACCGATGACAGCCTTGAAGGCATCGTTGGTTGGGGACTTTTCGCACAGGTTGACCCTGACGTTCTCAACATTACTAGAGCTATAGGAGCAGCAAGCGGCTACTTCCTGTGGGAATTTGCAGACTGGTGGTTTGAACCCTATCCAACCCAACTCTCCTCCATAAATGCAACGGAAGGCTTGGCAAACGTTGCGGAAATGCTCATGCCTTTACCCGCGGGGGGAGCAGGCGATCCTTGGAGTGGTCTTAAATTGGTAACCCTTGAGTTTCGTTCAAAATCAGAGACTGCTTACTCAAAAATAGATTTACCTAGGATCGAATACTATACGGCGAATGGAGACTGGTATCCAGTCAATGAGATTGTCGGTGGACACTACAACCAGCCTGTTTATCATAATTTGACGGTGGAGTCAACGCCAATAGATGGAATCAACTTCACAATCGACACGACAACCTACACTACAAACCGCTCGATTAACTTGACGGAAGGAAATCACACGGTTTCGATACCTTCAACTTGGAAGGTCGGTGCACACCAATACAATTTCGTAGAGTGGGAAGACAATTCCACTAATCCAATCCGTGTTATATCTCTGACATCCAACTTGACCATCACAGCAACCTACGAACTCGCGAAAAACTACATTTTAATGGTTAATTCACTTCCTATAACAGGCATTAACTTCATGATAGACAAGACGACTTATACGACAAATATGTCTGTTAGCTTGCTTGAGGGATTTTACACGGTTTCTATGCCTTCAATTTGGATTAACGGCACTGACCAATACAATTTCCTGAGGTGGAAAGACGATTCAACAAACCCTGTGCGTACCATAGCTTTAACATCCAACATAACCATGATCGCCACCTACGAACTCTACGTGAGACCGGTTAAGTATATCCTCTTCGACCAAACTCATGGAACCAACAGCATCACTAGCTACAGCGTCTGGGTAGCTAACCTCACCGAAAGAGACTACATAGTTGACACCCACACCACCGGATCCATAACATCCACAGTTTTGACAGGATACAACATCTTCGTCATCCCCGAAGCCCACGACTACTATTCCTCAGATGAGCTATCGGCGATACAAGATTTCGTGTTAAATGGAGGCGGACTCCTAGTCATAGGCGACGATAACCCTTACATATACACAGATCTCACGGGTTTCGCTGACATAGATTGGATATCCGGTGGAGTAAGCGGTATAACCTACGACATTACGCCCCACGATGTCACCGTGGGCGTAACCTCCGTTAAACTGCAATCACCATTGGCTGAGATGCTGGTAATGGCTCCGGCACAGGATCTTGTAAGAGACCCTGCAGGAGGCATAATGCTCGCTGCTTCAGAACAGGTCGGTAGGGTCATCGGCTTTGCCGATGAGGGATCCCTTATGGATTATGATGCCCTTCAGGAAGACAACCTACGACTCGCCAACAACATGATCGACTGGCTGCGCGGCATACGATACGAGCATGAGCTGACTGTGACTTTGGAGGCGCCAGATTTCCTTGAGCTTGGCGATTCATCTTTGCTGAACGCGACCGTGTACAACTTCGGGCTGAGCAATGAAACCGACGTGAAGCTGTTTCTGTTGATCAATGGCACCATAGTTGGCAACGCAACGATTCCCGAACTACTGATAGATTCCTGTTCCATGATCAGCCATTTCTGGACTCCCACAGTTGAGGCAACGTATAACGTGACTGCCTACGTTCCACCCGTGCCTGACGAAAACGGCACCGCAAACAACGTCGTCAGCAAGATAGTTCGTGTTCGCCTTCTGCCAAAACTGTTAGTCGTCGATACGCCATCCTCTGAGGACACACGTGCCCTCGACATATTAGAATACGAATACACATTAGTCACACCAACTGAATTCGCCACAGTCGATCTATACCAGTATAATGTCCTGTTCATTGGTTGGATACCCGGAGACGCCTTGGTTGACGCGTTGTTCGCCCGTTCATCCGAGATTGCTGATTGGGTAGCTGCTGGCAATGGAATAGTCGCCCTAGCCGAAATTGACGAAGTCAATAGATGGGCTTGGCTACCCCTATGGGTAAGCGGATCTTCCTACGACAGTGGAGATACTGTACACATCCTCAACCCCGCACACCCAGTGATGTCAGATCTAACCGATACCGAACTCAGCGTCTGGGTAAACTCATACCATGGATATTTCATCAGCTACGATCCCGCTTGGGAAGCACTCGCTGAGGGAATTGAAGCAGGTCAACCCATCACTTTGGCTGCCACGTATGGCTCTGGTCGAGTTGTCATAACATATCAAGACCCAGACTTTCATCTAGTCTATGGAAAGGAAGAAGGAGCCGGGAAACTTCTCAGAAACATGATCGAATGGATTACACCTCACATTCGATATGAACACGAACTAACTGTGACCTTAGACACTCCAACGTTTCTTGAGCCCAGCAACTCTTCACTACTGAACGCAACAGTCGTCAATCGCGGATTGAGCAACGAGACTAATGTTAGGTTGGAACTGTTCGTTAACGATATCTTGGTTAACTCTACGGTTATCGACTTTTTGCCAGCAAACGCTTCTTACACGATTAGTTACATGTGGATTCCCACCGACGAGGGTGCGTACAACGTGACAGCCTATGCTCCACCCGTGCCCAGCGAAAACGTCACAATAAACAACGTTGCAACGAAAATTGTAACGGTCAACTATCCATTAATTCGCCCGATTGAAGGGCAATGGGCAAACTACACACTATACTATGTGGAAGATGACAGAATAATCAGCGAAGGAAAATTGACCTTTACATATGAGCATTATGTTTCACCATATCTAATCAACGTCACTATGTGGCAAGAATTTACGGGATACACTCAAACATCTTGGATGGTCGTCAACATCATGAACAGGAAAATCGAGAGCAGTGGTCCCATGGTTGGGTTTGGACAGTGGTTTTTGGGCTGGATAGAAACTGACATTACACTTGACTCAACCGTAAACCTACTGACCAGTACAGCAACTGTGGTCGGCAGCAAAATTATTGAGATAAACGGATATTTCGTAGATTGCTGGGAATTAGAATACCAAGATTACTACTCTGGAATCAGATACATTTTCTGGTACGACAAAATCTCCGGATTATTGATAGGCATGGAATATGGAGGCTATCCTTATTATTACTACAGTATTAACCTAACGCTTGCTGCCACAAACATTCCGATAGGCGTGCTTCCCGTAGCCTCCTTCACCTACTCACCAAGCGATCCATTTGTCGCAGAACCCGTGACCTTCGACGCCTCTGCCTCCTACGATCCTAACGGAATCATTGTCAGCTACGCGTGGGACTTCGGCGACAACACTACTGGAACTGGATTGACAACGAACCACATCTATACAATGGCTGGAACCTACGAGGTTGCACTAACAGTCACCAACGACGAAGGGTTAGCAAACACTGTCACAGTCACAGTGACGGTTTCACGGACCACACTAGAAGTTGAGGTGGACGTGGGTTCCATCCACTTCAGAGGTGAAATGGCTGAATTTTATGTTTTGGTGTCCTCTATGGGCGAACCCGTTGACGCAACAATAAACGCCCTATTGTATTATTCTAACGGAACTCTACATGAGGACTTAACCAGCTTTGTGGAGCATGTTGCCACAGGTCTCTATAGGGTGCCTTACACAATACCCATAGATGCTCCAACCGGCACCTACGTACTGGTTTCTAACGCCAGCCTTTTCACAATTAAAGGTTCTTCCCTTGGGAGCTTTCTGGTGAGCCCCACATTAACAGACGCTTGGTTAGTAGACATTGAAGATGACATAGTCACCATAAAAACTGACATTAGCACGATCAAAGTGTCCCTAGAAAGTATCAACGCAAAAATAGAAGATATAATAGATATGCTTCCCTTCAAAAAGGAAAAAGTAGCGGTAATCGACACAGATATAGGTGCCGTCAGAGCAGATTTGGCTGACATAAATGCTGAATTAACTGCCTTCAATGGGGAAATAGCAACCATCAAAACAGACGTAGGCACCCTGACAACTGATGCTGAAAACATCGAATTAGAAGTAACGAACGTGGATGGAGACACTGCCACAATTAGCACCATCTTAGGCACCATTCAAGGAAGAGTGATTTCAATCCAAGATGACGTAGTCATAATTGAAACAGAAATAGGTATAGTAGAAGTCACATTGCCACCTACACAAACCGCCATCCCCATCAAAATACCTATCGAATGGGCATTACTACTCCTCACAGCAACAGCATCCATAACAGTTATCGCAACACTACTCTTAAGAAAACACAAAGAAAACAATTATGAAAAACCAAAACCTCCTACTTTTTTTGGACTATAACCATAATATAGGCCCTTTTCGAATTCGTTATTGCGCGCACTTTTCTCTATTTTTATTGTCACTTAATTGACGGGTTCCCCAAAGCAGGTTTTCGGTTTTTCAATTAAAGTGTAAACACAGTAAATAATGTTTTTTGGGCATAATGTTTTTGGAGTTGGGAATGCGTGTGCACATTCAGGAGCTTTTGCTCCATGTGTGTGTGCATTTAAAATGTTCTATTGTTCTTTCTCTTCTAATACCTGCGTGTTCACCTGAGATTCTAGAGAACCAATGGAACGCTTCTTTGTTTCCACATTTTGGACATAGCTGAGAAATCTTCACATGGTTATCTTGTGGATCGTCAACTACATAAATCAGATCATTTGTGCGTGCACGATCTGTTTTCCTCTCGTTTTTCGATTGTCTCTCGAAATTGGTATTAATTACATTCCCACATTTTGGGCACGAAAAACCTTCTTTTGTTTTCTTCACGTATGAATCACATTTAATACAAAACTTCATAGTTGTTCACGCAATTGTTTTGTATGAATCTCCGTATTTATTAACACTTGGCAGATGTAGGAGCCTTGTCAGTCGTATTGTTTTCTTTTCCACTTGATGCGCAAATAGGCTTGTTCTCCTTGAACGGCGTCATTAATCCGTTTGAGTAGAACTGCTCTACGATCTCTATCACCCAAACGCATCATCTCCTGGAGATCACGCATCATCAAGAATTCTCTATTAACGATTATGAACTCACAATAAAGATTCAAAATCCGTGTGTGCGCGCAAGAAAAGAGATTAAAGATTAGGTGACATTGTTAGTTTAGAGGTTGGTCTCTCTGGAGGTTAATTATCTCATAGATGCAAAGGCGAACAAGGAGGGAGTGGTCCTCACCTTCTTCGATTCTTCTAGTGATACTTGTAAAGAGGTGCTGGACAGAGATTTTAGACCGTACTTCTTCATTCCCCACCCTATGGCTCGGAAGGATCGAGAAACCGTTGAAGAGTTAGGCGGTGACACTAGAGTAGAAGAAAAGAAAGAGCTATTCACTGATCAATCGGTAAAAGTTGCTAGGATTGAAACAACTGATTCTTCTGATCTCAAACGGGCTTCCAAGAGATTTGAGAAATCTTGGGAGAATGAAGTTCCATTCATTTTAAGTTATGTTTACGATCGAGGTCTAAACTTCGGGGCTCAACACTTCATCAAAGGGACAGAGGTTAGAACGGTTTTTCAGGTATCTGAAAAAACGAGGAAAAAGTTCGAGAAGAAGTTTTCTGGAGTGAAGAAAGCTGATCCCGTGAAGTATGACTTGTTGGAGAGATGGTTCAGCCTTTGTTCCCAACCAATTCCTGAAGTCGCTCCTGAAAGGCTGGGAATTGGTGAGAAGGTGGACACAGAACGGTATTACTTGGCTTTCATGCTTTCTAGAGTGGCGAATCTCCCTGTGCCTATGGCTTACTCCAACCGTCAGGTTAGCACTTGGATCAAATCTATTCTTCACAATCATCTCAGAAGAAATAACATTTTGATTCCAACTTCCAAGGAGCTTAGGAGGGACGAGACAAAAAAGAGTGTTCAAGGAGGGCTTACTTTTTCGCCTCAACCCGGCGTTTACTTTAACACGGTGGTTGTTGATTTTGAGAGTTTGTATCCGAGTCTAATCGATGTTTACAATCTGTCACACGAAACACTTGATTGCCCCCACGCTGAATGTCAAAACAACAAAGTCCCCGGCCTTGAACATTATGTTTGCCAACAGAGGAGAGGCATCTACTCTGTTCTTATGGGTGCCATAAAGGATCTACGAATCCATTGGTACAAACCGTTGGCAAAAGACAAAAATATATCACTTGAAGATAGAAAATTAGCTCAAGCCTCATCTCAACTCTTGAAGTTAATTTTGGTTTCGAGCTACGGTGTTACCGTTAGAATTCATGGTATCGCTCGTCCGTCCTTGGCTGAGTCTATCACAGCTTACGGCCGCCACATCCTACAAACAACGTGGGACATCGCTAGGGAAGGAAGTCTTCGCCCCACTTACGGAGACACAGACTCACTGTTTCTAGATGACCCCCGCGATGAACAGGTAAATCGTCTCATCAAAACCGTGAAGGAACGTCTTAAGTTGGATTTAGCTGTAGATGAGCGGTATTCTGTTTGTGTGCTTCCAAAGGCAATGAAAGCTTACTTCGGAATAAGAAAGGATGGAACTCCAGATGTTAAAGGAGTGACGGCAATCAAGTCTAATTCCCCTGCTTTCATCCAGAACGTTTTCAGAGACTGTGTGAAGGAGATGGCGAATGTAAAGAATCAAGCTGACTATGTAGAGGCTAAGGATCGTGTGCAAAGAGTTGTAAGAAACGCTGTAAAGGATCTTAAGACTGGAAAATTGCCCATCAAAGACTTACAGTACAAAGTAGAAGTTCACGAAGATCCTGCTGAAAAGATGAGAGACAAGGCGTTGCATCAACCTTACCAATGCGCCGTTCAGCTTATCGATTCAGGTAGATCGATTCAAAAGGGCGCTGCAGTCAGTTTTGTGAAGGTTAAACCTTTCCAATATCAGGGAAAGAATTTCACTGTGAAACCTACTGAATTGATAAGAGATTTTCGCGAAGTTAACGTGGATGATTATGTGCGCAACCTCAGAACAGCTCTTAACCAAACCTTCAAGCCGATGAACATAGAGTTCAAGGAAGACGTGGAGAGAAAAGTTACTCTAGCGGATTTTATTTGAACTTGTACTAAGTGGAGAACTCTCTCGACATGAAAACTCTAAGTATGAGATATCTCTTTTTCTCCAAGAGTCTTGAGGGCAAAGAGGCTTATTAATTCATATTGAAGACAGTTCTACTTGCATTTATGCGATTAATTAATTAGATTGGATACTCAAACCTTCCAAAACTTGAAAGCCTTTCTATGTTGCCGACAAGATTGTCTGTTTAGACCACGCCCTGTTTTCTCTATCGGAAACTCAGGAAAGTGGAAGGTCTCTGCGTGGAGTAGTGGATCGCCAAACGTCCCAAACATAATAGGCTATTTTCAATTTCGCTACCTAACATTTTTCACTTAAGCTATGCATTCCTCGCATAGAAAGTTACCGTTGGATTCTTTGAGGTTGCTAGACCAGTTACCACATTGCTCGCAATAACCCGCAATCGCTAGGTGTTCTGAAAAATCTGCGGGTGTAACCTCTGCAATTTTCTTCTTTTCTTGCAGAATCTCTACGAGTTCAGGTGTAACAGCAAGTATGTCCTTGTTGGAAATTATGCCTATGAGCTTTCCTTTGGATGTGATACCTAACCTTCGGATGTTGTGTCGGCGCATTTTTCTTGCTGCTTCAACTAAGGTCCCTTCAGGACTTATGACAACGAGAGGTGAGGTCATCACTTCTCCTGCGGTTAGCTTGCCAATGTGAGCGCCTTCTCCTAAAACCCGCTTAACTAACCCTTTGTCAGTGATTTTTGTTAAAATGCGCACAACAAGATCTTTTTCAGTTATTATGCCCAGAGGTTTTCCTTGCCTGCTAGTTACTACAACAGATCCAATTTTATAGTGTTCCATAAGTTGGGCAACCATAGGTATACACGTGTTCTCTTTAACTGTAATTAACGGACTGGTCATAACATCTTTTATGAGAATTTGTCCTTCTGTGTCAGTTTCATAATTTTCTGTTCGGATCAATTCGTTCACCCATTATGTCAGATAACGATATGTTTGACAAAGATATATTTCTTTCTATTCTCGAACATAATATTATTAGTGTCCTAATGAAAAGTCTAGGTTTTATGATGATAATTTCCTTATCTTTCCATCGCTTTTATTTTCTTCGAGGAACTTTTCAAGCTCCAATTTGGTTGGTGAAGATTGGGCGCCTTCTCTTGTACATTTTATAGCGCTGCATCCAACTCCATAGATAACAGCGTCTTGGAGGCTTTTTCCTTCGAGGAACGCTGTTAGAAAACCTGCATTAAAGGCATCACCAGCGCCAACGGTGTCTATAACCTTTATCTTAAATGTGGAAACTGAAACCTTCGTAGTGGGTGAATATGCGAGAACGTCTTCTTTACCGCCTTTAATAATGTAGGTTTTATTCTTTCCTATTTTGTCTCGTAAATTTTCCATAACGTTCATGATCGGTTCGTCGACATCAACAGCCAGAAGAGCCCTAGCCTCTTTCCTATTTACAAACAAAATATCAACGTTCTTTAATACTGGCATTAATGTTTTGTATCGTAATTCAGATTTCTTTCGTCCAGGGTCAAAGGAAACTGTTAGATTAGAATTTCTTGCGATCTCGGCTACTTTCACTAGCGCTTCTAGGTTCAGCCCGGTCATGTGGAGATGTCGGGCGTTTTCAATGTACCTTTGACGTATTTCTTCGGGGCATATTGGCTCAGATGCGCCTATCATCTGAACGAATTCTGGTATTCCTTTCTTGTTTACCGTGATAAGAGAGACTCCTGTTGGGTTTTGAAAGTCAACCAATGCATGGTCTAGGTTCACCTTTTGCTTGCGAAGGCTTTGGATGACACTCCAGCCGTACTCGTCGAATCCAACTTTTCCAACTATCCCGCTTTTCAGTCCAAGTTTAGTAGCCGCAACCGCTGAGTTTGCAGCTGAACCGCCAACGCTAAATTTTAGGCGCCCCATGATTACAGCTAGTTTGTCGGGTAATGGGAAGTCGTTTACGTAGCATCTAATATCGTATAATAGATGCCCTATACAAACAATGTTAAGAGTCAATCAACGTTGCACTCCTAAACGCTTCTTATTTACATTTGCATATATTTGTGGGGGTTTGCCTCGAATTTCTCCTTGCACGTTAAGCAGCAGAAGTAGTAGGTCTTTCCCATGTGTGTTGTCTTGTTCTTAGCTGTTTTCTCGTCCACTTCCATCCCACAAACAGAATCCTTCGCCATACGTTCTCACCTCCCTTTAGCCTAAACATTGAAGCGGTTACCTTTCCTTCTTTTGATATTCTGGACGAACACGTGCCCTTCTTAACAGGTTTGCATTGGTTACCACCGTCACCGAACTCGTAGCCATAGCTATCTCCGCTATCACCGGATGAGCTAAGCCCAACATGGCTGCTGGAAGGGCTACAGTGTTGTAGAAGAAGGCCCAGAAGAGGTTTTGTTTGATCTTGCTGAAGGTTTTTCGTGAGAGTTTTATGGCGGTGACCACGCTAGAGAGGTCTCCTCTTACCAACGTTACGTCAGCGGATTCAATGGCGATGTCTGTTCCTGTTCCTATGGCGATTCCCACGTTGGCTGCTGTTAAAGCTGGAGCATCGTTGATGCCGTCGCCAACCATGACAACCGTTTCGCCGTTTTCCTGCAACTTTTGGATTTCCTTCACTTTTTGATCCGGTAGGACTTCTGCCAAAACTCTTGACATGCCCACCTTTTTGGCTATGGCCTCTGCGGTGCGTTTGTTGTCTCCTGTAAGCATGGTGGTTTTCAGTCCAATCTTTTCAAGTTCCCTTATGGCCTGCACGGAGTCTTCCTTTAGAGTGTCGGCAACAGCCACGACTCCAGCGATCTTTTTGTTGACAGCCACAAGCATCGCTGTCTTGGCTTCCTCTTCAAGACGCTCTAAATCATCTTCTAGGGATTTGTAGTCTATCCCCTCTTCTTCCATCAGCTTTCTGTTCCCAACAAGGACAAAATTTTGAGGAGAAAGACCAATTTTGGCTTTCACACCTCTCCCTGTCACGGCTTCGAATTCCTTTGCCTTAGGCAGTTCCAGGTTTTCTTCCTTTGCTTTTCTTAGAATAGCCTCGCCTAATGGATGTTCTGATCCAACTTCTACACTTGCAGCTAAGCGAAGAATCTCTTCCTTTGCATGTCCTGCTGACACTATATCAGTAACTTCTGGTTTTCCTTTAGTAATCGTGCCGGTTTTGTCAAAGACGATTGTGTCCACATTTTTGAGGGTTTGTATGGCTTCTCCATGGCGTATTAGCACTCCGTTTTCGGCTCCCATGCCACTTCCAACCATTAGGGCCGTAGGAGTGGCTAGTCCAAGGGCGCATGGACATGCAATGACTAAGGTTGCAACCAGTGCAAAGATTGCAAGGGTAACAACCCCCAAGTTTGGATTGACCCACGGCAAAAACGATTGAGCCCAAAGGCTCACTATCTTGATCGTATCGGGCGCGACCAACCACAGAACAAAAGCCACAACCGACAGACCCAAAACGGCAGGAACAAAGTAGCTCGTTATTCTATCGGCGAACTCTTGGATTGGAACTTTAGAACCTTGACATTCCTCTACCATTTTTATGACTTGTGATAGGAAGGTGTCCTGCCCTATTTTGGTGGCTTTTACCTTCAACATTCCGCGCTGGTTTACAGTGGCGCCTATGACCTCGTCACCCACCTTTTTCATTATTGGCATCGATTCTCCAGTGGCCATGGATTCGTCCACGGAGCTTTGGCCTTCAATCACTAATCCGTCGGTGGGAATTTTTTCTCCAGGCCTAACGATCATCACGTTGCCTACTTCAACTTCGTCGATGGGCACCTCCTTTTCTTCACCATCCACTAGGATTCGGGCGGTCTTAGCCTCCAACTCCAGCAATTTTCTGATCGCCTGTGAAGCCCTTCCCTTTGCTTTTATCTCTATATATCTTCCCGTGAGGTGAAAGGACATGATCATTCCAGCAACTCCCGCGTAGTTCATGACGGGACTGAGGAATACCGCTGGACCCGTGATAAATGCTGTAGATGTGCCTAGGGCTATCAAAACGTCCATATTGGCGTTGCCATGAGATACGGCTTTTACCGCAGAGAGAATGGTTTCTTTACCCGCCCAAAACAGCGGAGGAACTGCGAGGAGTATCATTCCGAGGTTATATACGATTCGATTTGGCCAAGCTAGTCCCAAGAGCATCTCTGGGATCATCCAAGCTATGATGGGGATGGTGAAAGCCCACGCAACCATCATTCTCATTTTTGCTTGATGAAATTTCCGTTGCTCTTCCTCTATTTCCTTCTCGTATTTAGCCACGCCTTCCTCTCTGCCAAGCGCTTCATAGCCAGTGCCTTCTATAACCTCTTTTATGCCTTCATAATCGGTTTCCTGTACATCATACACGACAACGGCCTTTTCAGTTGCAAGGTTCACGTTTGCTTCTACGATTCCATTGGTTTTTTTCAAGGCGTTCTCTATGGTCTGGGCGCAGGAGGCACAGGTCATCCCACCGATTTTGATAATGGTTTTTTTCGTCTCTAAATGCGCATCGTAACCGGTGGCTCTCACGGTTTCTATGAGTTCTTTTTTATTGGTTACTTTTGGATCATATGTTAAATATGCCTTTTCTGAGGCGAAGTTGACATTCGCCTGTTCCACTCCCACATGTTCTTTTAGGGCCTTTTCTATTGTCTGGGCACAGCTAGCGCAGCTCATTCCGTCAATATCGAGAACAAATTTTTTGCTTTTCTGTTCCTTGGGACCACTATACTCGGTCATTTAAACCTCATCCTCTTAACGCTTGCAAAGTTCTTAATCGTTTCGTAATGTTAGGGTGAGTGGAAAGTAACTCCATGATCCTCTCTGCTGTGGTTACCTTTCTCTTGAGGAGTTGTTCAACCAACACGTGGCCTGAGAGGTTTGAGTTGTATTCTGCGGCCTCTGCCGCGTCTCTTTCCGCTTTATCTGGATCCGAGATGAACAAAGTTTTGAAACTGTTAAAAGTATATGCTCCTCGCCTTCGTGAGACCTTTATCCTCCCAGTTTTTGAAACGATCTTCGCCAAGCCCCCTGAGAGTTTTCGCGGGCCCTCCTCTACAACCGAAGCGCTGTGTCTGTCCGCGTAGTACTCCCTAAGTCTGCTCAGGCCTAATGTGAAGAGCAGAAGAACCCAGTACACGGCTATGCTGGCCATCCCAATGAGAATTGCTGCTCCGCCTCCCCCTCCCCGTCTGCTTCCCCCAAAATAGGCGGAGTACAACAGAGAACTGCC
>CAYFTS010000229.1:0-10607 GCA_964346135.1 uncultured Candidatus Bathyarchaeia archaeon
AAGCTGCGAGACTCTTGTTTGGAAAGAAAGTGAAGAAACTACCTATAGTAGATGGAAACCGATTAGTAGGTCTGGTTACCTTAACCGACATAGCTCGTGCTGCAAGTCATGATAGAGAATTGTGGGAACTAACTGAAATACACTCGCAAGTCCTAGAGGCTTTTTTGAAAGATTATCTCAAAGGGATTAGAACACTAAATGCTCGGGCATCTATGCGCGCGCAATAGATGAAGTATGGATTTAGACGACAGGATAATTTCTTACAGCCCTTCTTTAGAGGTAGCCTCTGGGATCTGAGTCTCTTCATCTGTTAAGGCATTTTCTTTGTCGCCTCCAGATTTTACTTGTTAGAAAAAGGTTGAAAGAAGAAACTGAGCAAAATCGAAGTGTGCACATAATCGATCGAACAGAGCCAACATCTACCAAAGTGAAAACGAAACGAAAAGAATCGCGTTCCACGTTACCACGAAGATGTAAAAAGCTACGAGAACGATTAGTATCCCTAGCAATGCTTTCCTAGCGAACGCCCACTCAGTTGGTTTAGCAACTTTCTTAGCAGATACGCACAAAATTCCGAAAAACAGAACCAACCCAATCTTGATCCAAGCGGAAAGAAAGATTCCAACATGTCCCCAAATGTAAAGAGTGAAAGGATTAGACTCGTAAGCCGGGTTTGTAACAAAAATATCTAAAACGTTGAGCAAAAGCAAGAACAGAAACCATGACGTCAAAGATGATAATTTCCACTCCACTGCTCCTTTCTCCTCAGCTAGAGAATGCAATTTCAAATATTTATAAGTTCAACACATGGCTATATGCGAATAGATTTTGAATATTGATTTTCCTTTCATAACTGATTTTTGTTCAAAGGAAACTAACCAGCATTACGTGGAAAAAATGAGCGACAAACTCAAAGAAATCCGACGTGAAATCGACAAGCTCAAGAAGGACGTTGAAGAAATGCGACGTCTCCGATTAGATTGTGATGAAGCGAAGAAACTGCGTAAAAAACTTGTTAGAATCGGATGCGATTAGATAGAAACATAGTAAATGAGCTGTCTACCTTAAAGAAGACGAAAAGATATGTAAGGCTCATTAGTTTTTGAAAAAGCGTTTCGCTACAAGAAATGTAAAAAATCTATGTATTAAGCGCCAAACAACGGTTCTAAGCAAACGCTAAACTTGGAAATACGCGCACATAAAAAATGGAGTGGTGTGGATGGGTAGGTTAGTTAGTAACAGCAGCCGCAAGAACTACGGTGATGGCTTGCTTTGTGGGCTTCTAGTTCTTCTTTGGTTTTGAAGGTTTGACCACAGCATTCGTATTCTTTCTTAGCCATATGCACTCACGGTTGCTACATGACATAAGTCATGCTTATATATATTTCGCTCGCAACTGCTAATCCATTCTATCACTTGCTCGTTTCAGCTTGGTTGTACCGCTTTCGAACGCTGTTGGTTGCAATTCAAGTTGACGGAACATACGCTCGCACATCACTATGAAAAATGGACAGAATTGTCGTGTATTTTTATTTTAAAGAAGTTCTTCTACTCGTAACCATTTTATATGAGACCTATTGATTTCTCTAAGGTAGTTTTTCAGGAGAGGAGATCGGTAACGCTGAAAAAAGGAAAAACGATTGAGCTGTACAGGAAGATGCTGGAGATACGATATTTCGAAGAGAAAGTCTATGACTTGTACGGTCAGAACCTTGTCCCCGGAACCATCCATCTGTACGCTGGACAAGAAGCAGTAGCGGTTGGAGTGTGTGCAAACCTTAGAGAAGATGATTACATAACAAGCACTCATCGTGGACATGGACACTGTATAGCTAAAAGCGCTCAACTCAACAGAGTGATGGCGGAAATTTTAGGCAAGAAAACAGGCTACTGCAAGGGCAAAGGAGGCTCCATGCACATTGCAGACTTCAACGTCGGTATGCTGGGCGCCACCGCTGTTGTGGGAGCTGGATTACCCATAGCCGCTGGCGCAGGCTTATCCATCAAACTGAGGAAAACAGATCAAGTTGTAGCGTGTTTTTTTGGCGACGGCGCCTCCAATCAAGGAACATTTCATGAGGCAATAAACATGGCGTCAATCTGGAATCTTCCAGTTTTGTTTGTCTGTGAAAACAACCTATATGCTATGGGCACCCATCAAACGAGAGTCATGGCAATAGAAAACATCGCTGATCGAGCGTCGGCTTATGGCATGCCCGGAGTGGTTGCTGATGGAAATGACGTATTAGCAGTGTACGATGCTGCACATGAAGCGGTTGACAGAGCGAGGAAGGGTGAAGGACCCACATTGATAGAGTGTAAGACTTACAGGCATAAGGGGCACTCTCGGTTTGATCCAGCTACATACCGACCAAAAGAAGAAGTCAAGGAGTGGATGAAAAGAGATCCGATCGCGCAATTTAAGGCTAGATTTCTTGAAATGAAGACTTTAACTGAGAAGGAAGCCAACAAAATCGAACAGGAAGTTGCTACAGCAATAGAGGAAGCAGTCAAGTTCGCCACAGAAAGCCCACAACCAGCACCAGAAGAGGCGCTAGAAAACGTGTTCACCTAAAGGAGACTTTGCAATTTGAGGGAAATAACGTATAGAGATGCTCTTCGCGAAGCTTTGAAGGAGGAGATGCTTCGAGACAAAACTGTGTTCCTGCTAGGAGAAGACATTGGGAGATACTGGAAAGGCGCCTTTAAGGTAACGAAGGGACTAGCAGAAGAATTTGGGGACGAGAGAGTTCGGGACACTCCTATTTCAGAGTCAGCCATTGTAGGAGTTGCTACTGGGGCGGCTATAACTGGCATGAGACCCGTTGCCGAGATCATGTTCGGAGACCTCTCCGCCTTAGCTATGGATCAGATTGCGAATCAGGCAGCAAAGTTGACGTACATGTTTGGAGGTCAAACCAAAGTTCCTCTAGTGATTCGGATGCCTTTCGGTGCTGGGGTCAACATTGCGGCGCACCACTCTCAAAGTTTGGAGGCTTGGTTCCTGCATGTTCCAGGTTTGAAAATTGCGATGCCTTCTACTCCTTATGATGCGAAGGGACTGCTGAAAACTGCGATACGAGACGACAACCCTGTGATGTTTTTTGAACACAAACTTCTGTATAACATTAAAGGACCAGTTCCAGAAGAAGAGTATACGCTTCCATTAGGTGTAGCAGATGTTAAGAGAAAAGGAGAAGACGTTACGATTTTTGCCACTTTATACATGGTTAACAAGTCGCTTGCTGCAGCTGAAGAGCTTAGTAAGGAGGGAATAAGCGTAGAAGTGGTTGATCCGAGAACGTTGGTTCCTTTAGATAAGCAGGCTATTATAAACTCGGTGAAGAAAACAGGCAGAATTGTAATTGTTACCGAGGACTGCAAAACTGGAGGTGTTAGCGCAGAGATTGCGGCAGTTGTTGCTGAGGAGGCGATTGACTATTTGGACGCTCCAGTTAAGCGAGTGGCAGAGCCGGACACGCCCATACCTTTCAGTCCTCCTCTAGAACGGTTTGTTATACCTGATGAGAAGAAGATAATAGGGGCAGTAAAGGAAGTTATTCGTTAACTTTGGATAGGAGAATGGGTTAAGTTGGTGACTAAAGTTTTGATGCCTAGACTCAGTTTAACCATGAGTGAGGGAACTGTGGTTCAATGGTTCAAGAAAGAAGGGGAGAAAGTAGAAAAGGGAGAGCCTGTAGTGGAGGTGCTCTCTGACAAAGTCACCTATGAAGTGGAAGCTCCTACATCTGGCGTCATACGCAAGATTATGGCAGAAGAAGGAGTCGACGTTCCAGTCGCTGAAACACTCGCCATCATAACCGCTTCAGATGAAGAACTTCCAGAAGTTGAAGCCATGACTGAACCAGCTGTAGAGAGAGTTGAAGAACGCATTGTAGCATCCCCCGCAGCAAAAAGAGTGGCAAAAGAACATGATGTGGACCTAGCTCAAGTGAAAGGCACGGGACCAGAAGGAAGAATAGGGGAAGAAGACGTAAGAAGATTTATTGAGGAAACTAAAGGAGCGCGGAAAATACGAGAAGCTATACCTTTCACAGGGATACGTAAAACTGCGGCAGAACGCGTTTCTTTAAGCGCCAAAACAGCTCCTCACAGCACCATAACTATGGAGGTGGATGTGACTAACGGACGAAAACTTCGTGAAAAGTTCCAAGTTTCCTACACGGATGTGCTGGTCAAGGCGGTTGCTGAAGCTTTAACAAAGCATTCTATCATAAACTCCACGTTGGAAAAAGACCAAATCAAAATTTTTGAGGATGTCAACGTAGGCGTCGCAGTTGCCACTGAAGCAGGACTGGTTGTTCCAGTTATACGTAATGCGGATAAGAAGTCGCTTAAGGAAATTTCTTCAACACTGAAACAACTTGTGGAAAAGGCGAGAAACGGGAAGCTAACAAAGGAGGAACTTAGCGATGGAACTTTCACAATCACCAACCTCGGCATGTTTGGGGTGGATGTGTTCACGCCCATCATTAACCCGCCTGAGACCGCGATATTAGGTGTTGGAAGAATTGTGGAAAAACCAGTGGTGGTGGACAAGAAAATTGTTGTTAAACCCGTAATGCAATTGAGTTTGTCCTTTGATCATCGAGTGGTGGATGGAGCCCCAGCGGCACGATTCCTACAGAAAGTTAAGGAAATTGTAGAAAGTTCCGAATAGTTGCTGGCTTTAGAGTTACTTTTTCGCTTCAGGAGTTTCTTTTGTACACAAAAATTCAACTGGTCCGTTTCCAATATTTTTGAATTGATGTTTCAAACGACGAAATGAATATGGCATTTCCAGGTTTCAAGTCCACTTCTTGCTTTTCTCCCCGAAGGAGTGCTCTTCCCCGAAGCATGAAAACTTCGTGTTCATGGGCATGTTTCTCTAGGGGTGTGTATCCTCCAATGTCCACGGTTATCAGTCGAAGTTGCAATCTTTTGGCGCCGACGCCTTTGTGTAACAGATACTTAACTTTAACTTTGTAGGCACCGTCTAAGTCAACATTGTACTCTCTAACCTTCTCCACACTCGTCACATACGTAATCAAACCTTCACGAACTTGTCTTTACTCAAAATCGAAAGATATAACTTTTCAAGCCTAAGTCAACAAAGGAAGAAAGTCTTAAGTGTCGACAACTTCAAAACACCGAATGAAACAAAATGAAAGCTGCCATGTACCACGGTCCCAACGACATACGGATAGAAGAAATGCCTACTCCAAAAATTTCACCAGACGAAATCTTTTTGGAGATGAAAGCTTGCGGAATATGCGGATCTGACCTCATGCACTGGTACCTAGAAAACCGAGCTCCACTGGTTCTCGGTCATGAACCCGCTGGAGTCGTTGCTAAAGCCGGGAGAAAAGTTAAGCAGTTCAAGGTGGGGGACCGTATTTTTGTGCATCATCATGTTGCGTGTTTAACGTGTCACTACTGCTCCCGCGGAGATTTCACTCTGTGTGAACAGTTTAAGCAGACTAACATACACCCAGGCGGACTCGCTGAATACTTTAGAGTGCCTGCTCCAAACCTACAACTAGACACATTAAAGATTCCAAGGAACGTCTCCTTTGAAGAAGCAACTCTAATTGAGCCAGTTGCGTGTTGTCTGAGAGCTCAGACAAGATTCATCATCCGACCAGACGACACTGTAGTTATTATAGGCGCGGGACCTTCTGGAATTATCCACACTATTCTTTCAGAAAGCCGTGGAGCGACGAAAATCATTGTAAGCGACATGATTAACTATCGGTTAGAAATGGCTAAACGGTTTGGTGCGGATTTAGCAATTAACCCGCAAAACGAAAACTTGATTGAAAAGGTAAAGGAATCCACTAATGGAAGAGGCGCTGACTTGGTCATCGTTACCGCTCCATACGCTGAAGCCTTATCTGAAGGATTAAACGTGTGTCGAAAGGGCGGAACCGTATGTGTTTTTGCGCCTTCCTTGCCGAGCGAGTACGTAAGCATTAGTCCGTCTAGGTTGTTTTTTTCAGAAATAAAAATAATTCCATCATACTCTACATCACACGTTGAGACCAGAACAGCTTTAAAGCTTATACAAACTGGAAAAATTAAAGCAAAGGAGTTAATAACCCATCGATTTCCTTTAAGCCAAACCAGTGAAGCTTTCAAGATAGCGGAAAAAGACAAACGATGCCTAAAAGTGGTGGTGCTGAATGAGTAGAGGAAAAATGAGAGCTGCTCTATTATACGGTGTAAAAGACCTGAGAGTAGAAACCATTGACAAGCCAGAAGTAGGATTAGGCGAAGCTTTAGTGAAAGTCAAAGCAGCAACAACCTGTGGAACAGACATAAAAATTTTTCAAAGAGGATACGTAAGCGGGGTCATCCAGTGTCCCACAGTTTTCGGTCACGAGTGGGCTGGAGATGTGGCAGAAGTCGGTGAAGGGGTATCGTGGCTTAAAATTGGGATGCGGGTTAGAGCGGGAAACAGTGCCCCCTGCCTACGATGCAAAATGTGTCAAAAAGGTAACTACAATCTATGTGAAGATATGATTTGGTTGTGGGGAGCCTATGCAGAATACGTTAAGGTTCCAGCACGTATGGTTAGGGTTAACATGCAGGAAATTCCTCCCCACCTAAGCTATGAAGAGGCAGCTATAACTGAACCCTTAGCCTGTGTACTTCATGGCATAGAAAAAGCCAAGGTAAAGTTGGGAGACACTGTGGCAATTATAGGTGCTGGACCCATTGGGTTCTTACATTTGCTGACCGCTAAAAAAATGGGCGCAGAAAGAGTGATAATTAGCGATCTTGTTGACGAACGTTTGCAGTTAGCTCAGAAACTCGGCGCTGACGAAATCATTAACGCCAAACAAGAAGAACCCGTGGAGAAAGTTAAACGACTCACCGATGGCTATGGGGCAGACGTAATAATCGAAGCAATAGGACTTCCAGCTACATGGGAACAAGCATTAAGAATGGTTAGGAAAGGAGGAACAGTCCTTGAGTTCGGCGGATGCCCGCCAGAGACAGAGATTAATGTTAGAACTGAGCTACTCCACTACGGGGAAGTGACTGTTCTAGGAACGTTTCACACAACCCCCGCACACTTCAAGAAAGCCTTAAATCTCATAGCATCTGGAACCATCAACGTGAAGCCACTGATAACCAGAAAAATGAAGCTGGATGAGATAAAAGACGCGATTAAAATATTAACCACATCAAAAAGCGACCTAAAAATCGCCATACTTCCTTAACAGCTACATGGGCATAACACAAGCATTGTATAGTCAGGTATGAAAAGAGTTTTAATTAAGACCGCAGTTATGGTTTTGTTATTGCGAGGAAACGCGATGGTTAAGTTCATTTTTGTGACCGGCGGCGTACTTTCCTCTGTTGGCAAGGGCATAGTAACTTCTTCCATTGGAAAGATGCTTCAAACGCGAGGTTACAAAGTAACCGTGATAAAGGTCGACCCATACGTGAACGTTGACGCAGGCACAATGAACCCCTACATCCACGGAGAAGTCTACGTGACAGAAGACGGAGGCGAAACAGACCTTGACCTAGGCGGGTACGAAAGGTTTCTAAACCTCAACTTGCCCAAAGAAAATAACATCACAACTGGCCAAATATATCAAGCAGTTATCGGCAAGGAACGAAAAGGCGACTTCTTGGGAAGATGTGTCCAAATAGTTCCCCACATAACCGACGAGATTAAACATCGAATTCGTTTAGTTGCAAATCAGTCAAAGGTTGACGTCGTCTTAACCGAGTGCGGAGGAACCGTTGGAGACATAGAGGGCCTCCCCTTCCTCGAAGCGATTCGCCAAATGCGTTTAGAAGAGCGTTTTGAGAACACGTTATACGTTCACATCGCTCTAGTTCCAATTTTAGATGTCACAGGAGAAATGAAAACAAAACCTCTCCAGCACAGCGTAAACGAGTTGCGCCGCATCGGAATTCAACCCGATACAATAGTCGCTAGAAGCCGAAAAATGATTGATTCTGAAGCTCTTCGAAAAATAGCGTTGTTCGGCACCATCCCAGAGACCGCTGTGTTCTGCTCCTACAACGTTCCCTCCATCTATCAAGTTCCACTGATATTGGACGAGCAGGGCATGGGCAAATACGTCTGCAAACGGCTTGGGTTACTGGAACGAAAGCCTGACTGGAGCGAATGGAAACAATTTGTAGACTCGCTTCTGAATCCCCGTTTTGAAGTTAAAATAGCGTTAATTGGTAAGTATGCTGGTTTGGTTGACAGCTACGTGAGCATGAACGAGGCGTTACGACACGGCGGCGTAGCTTGTCAATCTCAAGTTTCAATCGATTATTTTGAAGCAGAAACTTTTGAACGAGCCCCAAGCAAGTTGGAACTTCTCAAAAATTACAACGGAATCTTTGTTCCATATGGTTTTGGCCCCAGAGGAACCGAAGGCAAAATTAAGGCAATCCGTTTTGCACGCGAAAATAATGTGCCGTTTTTAGGTATCTGTTATGGTTTTCAAATGGCAGTTGTAGAGTTTGCCCGCAATGTTTGTGGACTAGAGCAGGCAAATAGCACAGAAGTCAATCCAGATACCCCTAATCCCGTGATCGATCTAATGCCTGAACAGAAAGGCGTCAAACGTAAAGGCGCGACAATGCGTTTGGGCGCTCACAAAATTGTGGTTAAGAAAGGAACTTTGGCACATAAACTGTATGGTGCTGAGGAGATTTATGAGCGTCACCGCCACCGATGGGAGGTTAACCCAGACTATTTGGGCATTTTGAAAAAGCATGGGTTAGTGTTCTCGGGCAAAAGTCCTGATGGTCAAAGAATGGAGATTCTTGAATTGCCTGACAAGTTCTTCTTATTTGCCTCTCAGTTTCACGGCGAGTTCAAGAGTCGACCAGGCAATCCAGACCCGGAGTATTATGGGTTTATCAAGGCTTGTCTAGATAAAAAACTGGGGAAACAAAAACTGGAATTTTGAATTGGTGCAATAATAAATGGCAACGGAAAAGCGTTTGTTGGTAAAGAGAGGCATTCCTTTCGTATTGATTAGTTTGTTAATTTTTGTTGTTTATCTGTTCTTCTTCGTTGGTATAGAGAACATTCTGATGATTCTTCAACAGGTTGATCCCGTCTACTACTCGCTGGCGATACTCTGTGTTTTGTTAAGCGTGTTCTTTTACTCTCTAGCTTGGCAAAGTCTACTTAATCTTCTCTCAATAAAGGCATCATTTCAAAAGACCTTTCTGTATGTTTGGGTGGGAACGTTTGTTGACCTTCTGGTTCCAGCGGAATCGGTGAGTGGGGAGATCTCCAGAGTTTACTTAATGTCGAAAGAAATGAGTGAAAACGCGGGTAAGATTGTGGCGTCGGTGGTAAGTCACAGGGTTCTTACTATGGCAATCACCCTAGGCAGTTTGGTCATCGGATCAGCGTTTTTCATTCTGAAATATGAGCCTACTGGGCTAGTGGTTATTTTCATAACTGTTATAGCAGTTTGCACCACCATTTCATTGGCTTTGTTAGTATATTTGTCCTTTAAGAAAAGAGCAACTAGAAGAATAGTGAATTGGATAGTGCACTTGCTTGTACGTATTTTCAGGGGGCGTTGGCAGCTAAGTCGCTTGAAATCGCAAGCACAAAAAATGTTGGATGCTTTTCATCAGGGTATTAATGTTTTAGGCAAGCATCCGAAAGGCCTAATTTGGCCCGTTACCTTTTCCATGATCGCTTGGTTCTTTAATCTACTTCTAACCTTTTTGGTTTTCATTTCTCTCGGAGAATATGGAATTTTATTGAGCGCTATAATCATCGTGCATTCTATCAGCGCTGCTATTCAAGGGATTCCCGTGGGCGTTCCAGGTATGACGGGTTTTGTACAAATAATTATGGCTAGTCTTTACACGTTGCTACTGTTGCCTCAAGGCATAAGTCATGCTACCACCGTTACCGCAACCATGTTAGTGTGGATAATTACTTTTTGGTTCAAACTCTTTGTGGGTTTCGTGGCAGTACAATGGGTTGGGATTAAAACTCTGATGGGCGACACAAGTGAGAGTTCAAAAACAGAGTGAAAAACTCAAAAAATAAATTAAACCCAAACCGCTATGCGCGCGCATAGACTCACCATATATAGCCTAAACTGTTTTCTGGATAATTGCTGTTCCGTGGTGTGTCATTTTTTCCCATTTCATTGGGTAGTGAAACACTTCTTCGAGCTGGCTTAGCATTCTTATTATATCAATTACATAAAGGAAGCAAAGTCTATGGAGTACACCGTATAATAGGAGGGATCGTTTTTCTTTGGTATCCATAGATAAGGCATAAGCAGCTGCAGCTACTTCCAATATAATAAAAGCCAAGAACCAAAAGATGTAGATGTAAGGAATTGTTTGGAAAAAGTCAAGTGCTATCCCGATCTGGGTGGTGATATTTGGAGGCCCGTGTCCTCGGTTAGATGATGACTGACTTGGTGCCCATTCTGGGGGACCACCTAGTATTCTAGGTTGATAGATTGTGTAAGGCGATATTGGGTTGAATCAGAAGACTAACAACCACATCATGGTGAAGAATGTGAACCAGGGGTAGATTATACCATTGAATATCGTCCAGGACATTACAGAGGTACCAGTACGTCCGT
>CAYFTS010000230.1:0-17982 GCA_964346135.1 uncultured Candidatus Bathyarchaeia archaeon
GTGTTGAAGGTTGTAAAGGAACTGAAGAAGAGCGGGATTATCATTCTTCGCAAACCCGAAATCAAAATAGTGAACATAGTTGCATCAGCGAGTTTAGGAGGTATGATAGATCTTGAAAAATGTGCTTATTCGCTTAGGAGAACCATGTACGAGCCGGAGCAATTTCCCGGTCTCATCTACCGAATGGATGAACCGAAGGTGGTAATTCTTCTCTTCGCCAGCGGGAAACTGGTTTGCACAGGCGGCCAAAAGGAAGGAGACGTCCACGAAGCTGTTAGCAAACTTCATAAGAAACTCGAGGAAGAAGACCTGATATACTACGAGTAAATGTGATTGCTACCCCATGCGCGCAAAGCTTAGAAATCAAGGTTGTAGGTAATCTGCAAGGTTCCGCGCAGTTTGCGGCGTCTCGTGTTGATAATCTGCAACAAAAAAAACAGATCATACAAGGATCGTGTACGGCGTTCTAACCGAAAACTATTATGGTTTTAGTGTGAGAGCGTTTTTGATTCAAAAACTTTGTTTAACATTTTCCTTCGTTTAGGTGTTAGAAAACATTGGAAAAAAAGGGAAAGTTGGGAGCAACCGAATTTATTCACTCGCCTCTCTCAAACAGCAAGTAATGATTTACCCAGACATCACGACCAGTAACCTGATAGGTGTGTAGACGCCAACCATTCCTTTGCAATTTCTCAATTGTTTTGCCGACATTCTTGTGGTGACCAACTTGCACGCATACGTATTCTTTCAACTCATCTTACCTCTTATGTTGTCACACGTATGTATCAAGTAAGAAATTAAGGCTTTTTGTTAGATAACGGATACAAAAGCATACACAAAACTTCCTATCCAGACGCTAATTCACTAAAAAATAGAGGTTTTGAAAGAGAAATTGTTGATGTCAAGTTTGTAATAACTTATTTACTTCTTGTACAGCTTTTATGGCAACCTCAATCATACTATCATCAGGTTTTCGAGTCGTTAACCATTGAAGCCCCAACCCTGGCAGTACTAGAGCTTTCATAATTATTGAATTCTTATATCGATCGCTAATCTTCAAAACTTCATAAGAAATGGCGCTAATTACAGGGATAAGAACTATTCTATACGATAATCTTGCGACATAATTTTGGCTTGGCAGAACTGAGAATAATAAGATGCTTATTATCAGTACAATGAGTAGGAAAGATGTTCCGCACCTTGGATGTAGCTTAGAATATTCTTTCGCGTTTTTAACATTCAATTCAACTCCAGCTTCATACGCGTTAATGGCTGTGTGTTCTGCACCGTGATACTGAAGCACTCTTCTGAAATCGGGAATTGAAGCAACTACTACTAGATAGAGTAGAAATATTGCAATCCGTATTATGCCTTCTATAATAACAAAAATTACGCCTTTAAGAGGAGTGAGAAGCGATGTTAAAAGGAAAGGAGTGATGCTGAATAAAATTATGGCTAAGCCAATGGCTAAAATAAACGTTATCGCCATTTCTTTGGGCTCAATTTTCTCGTCTTCTTCCTCTAAACTCACATTTGCAGAAAAGTATAGGCCTTTAATGCCTAAATACACTGATTCAACCAACGCTATAAGGCCTCTTATTAACGGCAATCTGAGAACCTTATGTTTTTCGGATAGGGAGTTTATTTCTTCAGTTTTTGTTAATATTTCTCCCTTCGGTTGTCTAACACAGATTACCATGTGTTTCTTAGAGCGAATCATGACTCCTTCTATTACTGCTTGACCACCAAATGCAAGTGATGGCTCTTGTCTTCTTTCAGCAGTTAGATTCATACTTCTCTGGGGAAGAAAACTAGACTTATTAATGTTCCTTCACGTAAGGTTTAAAACACATGGAACATTTTATAATGAGATACATTTCCAGCAGCATTAAGGTGAAAAAATGCCTAAACCAACCGAAAAAACACCTAGACTAAGTTTTGAGGGAAGCTTAGAAAAAGAAGTTGTTTCTGCTGAAAGGTGTTCAGGTTGCGCTGCCTGCGTCGTCGTCTGTCCAATCCGCTGCTTAGACTACCTAGAAGAAAAACCAAAATTAGTGGATAACTGCACAGCGTGCGGAATCTGTGCCCGAGTTTGCCCCAGATATGATTTTTCACTGCCCACCACAGAAGAATTAGTGTTCGGTAGGGAAAGGAAACCAGAGGAAGACTTTGGCATTTACCGCCGCATAGTTATTGCGCAAACTCGTGACAAAAACATACTTCAAGTCTGCCAAGATGGAGGGGCAGTAACGACTCTCCTAAAGTTTGCTCTGAAAAATGAATTGATTGATGGCGCCGTCGTTTCTGGAGTCAGTGAAGATAAACCGTTATTTCCTGTTCCGAGGCTGGCAACAACTCCACAGGAAGTTTTAGAGTGCGCTGGAACGAGATACTTCTACTCACCAAATTTCATCGCATTTCAGGAAGGAATTAAACAAAAAAAGAAAAGCTTGGCTTTTGTTGGAACCTCATGTCAAATCAATGCGTTGCGAAAAATTGAGATGTTTCCTCTTAAAAAATACGCTAACCCATTACAATTAACCATTGGATTAATGTGCACTGAATCCTTCACCTATGAAGGGTTAATGAAGAAACATATCCAAGGAGAACTCGGCATCAATCCACACGACATCAATAAAATGAACATTAAAGGAAAAGTTTTAATCACCACCAAATCCGGCGAAACAAAAACCATTTCTCTTAAAGACGCAAAAAAATACACTCGCAAAGGTTGCGTCTCATGCGCAGATTTCTCCGCCGAACTCGCTGACATCTCAGCTGGCGGCTTAGGACTAAGCGGTTGGACCTTCATCATCATTCGCACTGAAAAGGGCGAAGAACTTTTTCAAAGTGTTGAGAGGAAAGGGCTGTTCAAAACAAAACCTGTTGAGGAAGAAAGAAGAGCTTTTGACTTGTTAATTAAGCTTTCAAATAGAAAACGAAGAGTATCCCTAGTTTCAGCTTGACGTTCTTATCCACTCCATAAAGGGGTTCCAAAGGGAAGGAAAGATACGTTAATAAGCAGTTGATAGCAATCAATTTACAAATAATTAGGTGGTCTCTTTGGAAAAAATGAAGATAGGAGTTTTTAAGTGTGGCAACATCGGGGCGGCTCCGTTATTTGAACTACTCTTCGATGAACTAGCAGAACGCGAAGACATTAAGGTGCGAACATTAACAACGGGGTCCAAAATGGGCGTTGAAGACATTGAAGAGGCTCTACCAAAAATCTTCGACTTTAGTCCAAACCTCATAATCTTCATTTCTCCAAATACAGCAATTCCTGGTCCCGCAAAGGCAAGGGAAATTTTGTCAAGCAAAAACGTGCCCAGCGTGATAATTTCGGATAGCCCAGCGAAACGCGTCAAAAACAAACTTGAAGAACAAGGCTTAGGCTACATGATAATTCTGGGCGATCCCATGATTGGAGCGCGAAGAGAGTTCTTAGATCCCATAGAAATGGCGATTTTCAACTCCAATATAATTAAGGTGCTTGCAATTACTGGTGTTTTTAGAATATTACATCAAGAGATTGATAGATTGATAACCTGTCTTAAAGAAGAATTAACTCTCAGTTTGCCGAGATTAGTAGTCGATACGGATAGTATCCGAGACAAATCTGACTTTCAAAATCCCTATGCTAAAGCTAAAGCCATGGCTGCATATGAAATGACTAAAAAGGTTGCCGAAATCGATCAAAAAGCTTGTTTCGTAGAGAAGGAGAAGGAAAAATACATTCCTCTCGTTGCTTGTGCACATGAATTGGCTCAAGCGGCTGCTAGATTAGCTGAAGAGGCAAGGGAAATTGAAAAACACGGTGATATCCTAGTAAGAAAACCACACTCGAAGAAGGGTAAACCTCTAACTAAAACCAAGTTGATGTTTTCACCTACTCCAGATGAGGAAACTTATCGAAAATGGCTTAAAACGTTATGACTTAAAGAAACATATCCCTCAGACCAGGAAGGCAAAGTTCCAGTCTTTCCATGAATTCATTCACTCTGACAGAACGGTTTCTCCGGAAGCAAGCTTCATCAAGTTTTCTTCACCTTCTGTATAGCCTGAGGCAATCAATACGTCACCCGCCTTGATTATTGTGTTAGGTTGAGGTCGCAACCATTTTTTTCCTCTTCTTATTACTAACACCCACATGCCTGTTTCTTCTGGAAGTTGAATGTCTCTCAGTCTTTTGTCTATGAGTGAAGATTTATTTGTTACTTGCACACGGGTTACTGTTTCTTCGGCTTCTTCAATAACTAACTTCAACACGGGGTGAGGCTTCAATCCTCTCAACACAACCTCACTGATTTCAGCAGCGGCATCCGCTATTCTTTCTGCAACCACACCAAGTCGAATCAAGCCCAGAAAGTCTTTGGATTCCTCCGGTTTGAAACCACTGGAAAGAACAAGAAGCTCAAACTTCGTATGTAGACTATCAACTCGCTCCTCAAGCTCTTGCACCTCTTCCGCCAATTCTCTGCTGTTAAGAAGAACTGAAGAATAGGCGAGATCCATCATGAGTTCAGAAGTGTCTTTCAGTTCCACAAGTTTGTTTGTAATATTTTTGAAGAGCTTTTTAGTTGACGCCATGGCTCAGTCCTCAAATTTTTGAATAGTTCCTTCAGCTAACCCTCTGAGTTCTTCGACTCCCAACGGAGCTCCACGCGCAATGAGTACATCATCCTTATCAATGGTTTCAGTTTCCTCTGGGTTGATTATCCATTCCTCTTTTCGGCGAATTGCAATTATATCGACACCGATTCTTGCAGCCAGCTCCAGTTCTCCCAGTTTATGTCCCACTAGAATGGAACTGAAATCAACTTTGGCACGGGCTAACCGTTCTTCCACTTTCTGGAATGCTTCGCGAACAATGGGGTGAATACCGATCTTCTGTAGCACTATTGTAGTTATGTCTGCGGCTGCGTCTGAAATTTTGTCAGCGGCGGTTGCTACAACGTTCACTCCAATAAGAGCCTCAGCGTCTTCAGCGTCTCTGGCAGCGAGCATGGCGTTCATGCCCAAAATGTAGGTGAGAGTGTCAACGCGCTTTTCAAGTTCCAGAACCTCTTTCGCTAGTTCATGGCTGTCGAAGAGAGCTGCGGAATATGCTAGGTCAATCATTAACTCAGATAAGTCCTTAATTTCGATGAGCAAGTCGCGAACAGGTCTGGGTTTATATTCGATCTTTTCTAAGCGCACCATACTATCAAAAGCTCTCCAAGTTTAGTGCAAATTCGCTGTTTTATCATTAAATCATACGGCATTAATAACATTTTGTCGTGATGGATTTATGATATTTATTTCAGTTTCATAACGATTATAGCGTATCAATTTTAACAATATATTCAACTGATCCGAAAAAATACGTGACAAAAAAACTATGAGTTAAAGCAGGTGAAAAGAATATGGTTGAGCGTGTTAAGTCTGGTGTTGATGGATTGGATAGGTTGGTGGAGGGCGGTTTCCTTAAGGGTGACGTTGTTTTGTTGGCTGGAAATACTGGCAGTGGCAAAACTATTCTGTCCGCTCAGTTCATCTATGAAGGCGCTGTTCAGTATGGTGAAAAAGGCGTGTATGTAACGTTTGAGGAGAATGCAGCAACTTTAAAGAGAAATATGCTTAGGTTTGGATTTGACTTGGAAAAACTTGAGAGTGAAGGGTTGATAAGGGTTCTTGATTTGGAAGCTATAAAGGGTGCGGGATTAAGTGCCAACATCGAGTTCATCTTAAACGTTTTGAGGGAGATTGGAGCCCAAAGGTTGGTTATTGACTCGTTAACGGCTTTTCTCAGTGCCTGTGAAGAAAAGTTTGAGTATAGAACGCTTATGCATCTGTTTTATAAGATATTGAAGAAGCTTGGCTGCACCACTGTGATGACGTGTAGCGTGCCTACGGGTCTCGAGACGCTTGGTCTTGGAATCGAAGAGTTCATAGCCGACTCTGTCATTACACTGGAAAACATCGTTCACGACGGAGAACTCAAAACACGGTTTCTGATACTCAAAATGCGTGGTACTAACCACAGCAAAAAATACCACGAAGTTATGATAGACGGAAAAGGATTGAAAATCGTCTCTTTTTCTATGACCTAAAACATGTTTGGAAAACTCGATGAGGAGCTGGTCTTGAATGAGTTGCATTCAGCTCTTTGAATACAAAAACGCTACAAGTGTTACTGTATGCCTCAATGAAAATCACCAGTCAAAACCTAAGTTTGGGACAAAAAATTGAAAACGAAAGACGAGTTTGACAAAGCATTTCGCAAAACGGTAGACGATGCATTGAATCAAATTTTCGGAAATGCTGCAGCTCTAATAATTTATCATCATCTAGAGAAAAATGACTCATTAACTCTAGAAGAAATTCCAAAAAAACTAGACGCCTTTGCTAGATGCCTTGAGGATTTTCTTGATTCAGGAGCTCTTGTTGTTGAAGGAATAATTCTGAAACATTTATACTCAAGTTATGGATTTGAGTTCAAAAAAATGGACGAAGGTCGCAGCTTTGTAGATTATATAATTCAACTAAAGAGCACGTTAATGAAAACACGAAAAATAATGAGTGAAACCTGATTGACATTAGTCAAAGCGTTCTCTTTGTGGGCTCTTTTGAAATCATAGGAAGATTCATGTCAATCATAATCTTACTTACCGGATCATAAAATTCAAGTAAAGCATCAAATTTTTCTTCTGGATAAAAGCTTAGTTCTGCCCAAGTTTTCAATGTTTGTTCATCAACATCTTCTCTGCTAATTTCTTCTATTACACTTCCTCGATATCGACATCGAAACAGATGTGGCATGCTTCTTAATCTTCTCCTTTCTTCTGATGAAGAAAAGGCATAGTTGCAGATGAGCCTAGGGAGTTTCCTTTTAAGGGTCCATTGAAAATAAATTTCTTCTTTACTTTTGCCAAACATCATATTATTTTTGTTCATTTTCCTCATTCATCTTCTCTAATTAATGGGGTCATGGAATACAATAAAGAAAATTATTATGTACTTTATTATATATTCACCTCCCTCAAAGAACATTATGCTTGTCATGCAGAGGCTTGGACTTAGAAGCATAACTTCAACGATAATCTACACACATTTAGTGAACTTTGAAGGTGACGAATCACACCGCAACATCTAAAAGTCCAAAAGAAGATGAAGAACTTCTCAAGGCTGGATTTGAATATGTCACAGAACGAGATGAAGTCAAAATCTACCGGAAGCGCAAATGAACTTCAAATCGTAGAACGCGGAAAAGATTGGTTCAAAGTTAAACATCGCCAGAGGGGAAACATTTGCACCATAGAGGATACTTTCGCCGAAATGTTTCCAATGTGGGCTAGCAGAATCTTGATAACTGCTGACAATGAAAAATGGGCGTTGACAGCAGCTAGAACAGCAACTGGCTTCGCCGCCTCCATAATTATGTCCCCAGCAGAAGCCGGAATAGAAAGCACAGTGCCGCCGAATAAAACCCCGGATGGACGAGTTGGAACGCTGATTCAGATCTATCACATTACTCGTAGAGAATTGAAAACCCAAATGGGCTTGAGACTAGGACAATGTGTCATGACATGTCCCACAACAGCAGCTTTCGACGCTTTGCCCGAAGCGAAGAGAAGGTTGAAGGTTGGTCGAAGTCTTCGTTTGTTTGGCGACGGCTTTCAGAAAAAGGATGCAATTGCTGAAAGGAAAGTTTGGCGCATTCCAGTCATGGGAGGAGAATTCATAGTAGAGGACAACTTCGGTGTTATGAAAGCGGTTGCAGGCGGAAACTTCCTGATTTTAGCGAAGAGTCACAAAGGCGGTCTTCAAGCTGCAGAAGAAGCGGTAAATGCTATCACCCAGAGTCCCACGGGCGTTATTTTACCGTTTCCAGGTGGCATATGCAGGTCGGGCTCAAAAGCTGGTTCCATGAAATACAAGCTTAAAGCATCTACAAATCATCCGTTCTGTCCAAAACTGAAAAAACTCATTCCGGATTCACAGGTTCCAGATAATGTGAACAGCGTATATGAGATCGTTATAAACGGTTTAAACTCCAATGTCGTGGAAAAGGCGATGGCTAATGGAATAAAAGCAGCAGTCAAGATTCCAGAAGTTGTCAAAATTTCAGCTGGAAACTTCGGCGGCAAGATTGGTCCATTCCGAGCCTACTTGAAAGAAGTGTTGCAACTATCCTAGTTGCTTTGCTTTGTGTTTGAATCTCGAATTATAAAAATATAAATTCAGCAATAGCATAAACTTAATTGAACCGAATAATTTTGGAGGAGAAAAAGTTGGAAGAAAAAGAGCAAAGGGTGCTTGAAGCTATGGAAAAAGCGGGAAAGCCAGTTAGACCCGGAGATGTTGCAAAAATAACCGGTTTACCCAAAGACGAAGTCTCTAAAGTCATAAGAAGTCTGAAAAAGAAGGGAAAGGTTACTTCTCCCAAAAGATGTTTTTGGGCACTAGCTAAATAACAAATCCCGTATAGAATATATTTACCCAAAAAAGAGTAGTCATTAGCTTTCGTTGTTTCCACTACTTTTATCTTTACTAATACTGTAATGTTTTTTCATCTCTACGATGGTTGGTGCGCAAGTGCGGTTGATTGTGACAATAACAGGAGCCAGTGGAGTCGTCTACGGCAAACGCTTGCTAAAAGTGTTGCAAGAAAAAAATGTGGAAACCCATTTAATCATTAGTAAAGCCGCGGAAAAAGTGATTGAACACGAACTTGAAAAAACTAAAAAAGATATAGAAAAGCTAGCTAACCATAATTATGACGTCAATGACTGGAGTGCTCCAATCGTAAGCGGGTCATTCAAAACAGACGGCATGATAATCATTCCGTGCAGCATGAAGACGTTGGCGGGTATCGCGCATGGATACTCTGATAACTTAGTTTTGAGAGCTGCCGATGTAATATTGAAAGAGAAACGAAAGCTTGTTCTGGTTCCTCGTGAAACCCCGTTAAGTGTTGTTCACCTTCGCAACATGCTTGTGTTGGCGGAGCAAGGTGTTATTATTCTTCCAGCTATGCCTGCGTACTATCATAAACCAGAAGATGTTGATGATCTTGTAGACTTTGTTGTTGGAAAAGTCTTGGATCATTTAGAAATAGACCATGCGCTTTTCAAAAGATGGAAGAGTTAAAAAGACTCAGGGTTAATCAAGAGGGAAACGTTTTCAGAGATACCTCCAAGAGTAGAGTATTTCCTCACCAAAGACAGAGAGGAACTGAGAAACAAGATGATGTCTTTGATGGAATGGGGTTCCTCAAGGACACAGACATAAATCAAGACAAGTGCTTATGTCCGTATTACTACATGAAAGGCGGGGAAGCTAAGCCAGTTTGATGTATTCCATACCCTTTCCTTCAGGAGAACCCACCAGAACACGATGATATTCTTGACCAGTCTTCTTATCGGTAACTCTTTCAAGCTTACCACTCGCAATAATTGTTTCTCCAACCTCTGCTAGGTTGTCGTACAAGCTTTCATAGGAAACCACTTCTTCAATGTCTGCTGCTGAAAGCCCTTCTATGACTTTCACCTCTCGAACACGATACACCACGGGAAGAAACATGTAGTCAATGTTTTCGCAAACAACCGCACGGATAGTAACGGCACCTAAAGGATGATAGGTTTTGTTGCCATACTGCTCTGCAAGTTCGTGTTCCAGCTTAATGGGGTGAATGGAAAATAGAGTGTCCTCAAACATTCCTAGATTCCACTTTCGTTCATAGATTTTTAAGGCTTCATCAAGTGTCAACGGATAGCGCCGAGCTTTTTTAGCGCACCAGGCTTTGAGAGCTTTTTCTTCAAAACGTTTGACCGGGAAACTTGACAAACCATAGATTTCAACTAAAGCGTTTTTCACTGCTAAACTGTTTTTTGAACCATAAACTGTTATGTCGAAGTCTGAAAATTCTGGACGATGAATGTCAAGAAGGATGGAACCTGTCACTCCAAAGGAGTTAAGTGAAACATTGCTTGTTTCTGCCAAAAATGAAACTAACCTTAACATTTTTCTTTGCAAAGAGTCTAAATGTGAATTCTGCAACAGTTGGGCAAGCTTCTCCTCTGGCTTAAAATGTTTCACTATGTATTCATGTGGAACCGCGGTCATTGTGATACTATAGATGGGCGAATAAAACAGGTAATGAGGGTAGCTTCTTTCTAACACGCTGAAGGTTTCCAATAGGTTAGGAATGGTGTAGGCTCGCATAACTCGTTTAAACCTATCCTTCGCTTTTCCCCAGACACCTAACTTGGCTGGAACGTATTTGAGATAAGAAATAACACGATCAGAAGGATGAAAAGGACTGACCACACAGAAAAAAAACTTTTCTCTAGTTTGTAGGAAATCGCGGTCCCTAAACCCTCGCATATCCTCAACCTTTTTCATATCGCTTGTATATTCTATTTGGCCGTAAAAAGGTGTGCCCAAAATGGAAGAGTGGATATCTAAGGACGGCGACACGCTTGTCACAGAAGAAAACTTTATCTTCTATGTGTTTGGGTACGAACACCCAGAAGAACGGGTTTTCTCGTTTTTAAAATATATCCCATCAAATTTGGCGTCTAACTTCACGTTACGTTTTCTCAAAAAACACTGGACACTAGAACAAATTAAGCTTCTTCGACCAGAAAAACTTTACACTGCAAAAAACTTTCAGCAGCTCTTAGAAACATTTCGAAATCATTTTCCTCACTACGTTTATTTCTGCCAATTCAGAGGAAAAGAAGTTATCAGTCTTCCTTTGAGGTCAATAAAGAGAGTTTATGTGCCAAGCCAATGTCTGCAAAAACTGGCTAAAAAGGAAAGGAAAGATCGCTTGCAAAAATTTGCGCTGGATCTGGTTATCCTCCTTTCAGGCGAATCCAGTGTGCCGCTTGAAGACTTTGGAATACACGGGTCAATCGCTTTGAACATGCACACTACGAAGTCCGACGTAGATTTGGTGGTTTATGGATCACGCAACTTTCGGACTCTTGAAAAAACGATTAAACGGCTAGTTGATGAAGGCACATTCACTTACGTTTTTACTAAGAAAATTGATAGGATGAGAAAACATCGAGTTAGATACAAAAACAAGATATTTGTATACAACGCCGTGAAGAAGACTGGAGAAATCACGTCTAAATATGGCGCCTACAAATATTCGCCAGTCAAACCAGTTACGTTTCGTTGTCAAGTTGTTAACGACAACGAAGCTATGTTCCGACCAGCAGTCTATCCGATCACAGATTATCAACCACTTAATCCAACCTCAAAACTTGCGAAAAATCAGACCCCATCAAAGGTAGTGTCGATGATAGGCTGTTACAGAAACGTGGCTCAACGGGGCGAAAAGATTAGTGTTTCTGGAATGCTGGAGCAGGCGGTGAACATTGAAACCGGTGAGTTTAGTCATCAGGTTGTAGTGGGTACGGGAACTTGTGAAGATGAGTATATTTGGCGACTTTCGCCGTAACTTCTAAATGTCTTCACAGACGTGTAACTACTAAATTTATATGCCATACAATTGAATACTAAATTACTCGGTGAGATTATGACTAATCCAACTCTAGAAGCGATAAAGAATAGAAGAAGCATCGTAAGGTTTGAAACAACCCCCGTAGAAGAAGAAAAGATTCAAGCTATTCTGGAGGCAGGACGATGGGCACCTTCTTGGCTTAACAAGCAACCTTGGAAATTTATAGTTGTGACAGACCCAGCCATCAGGGAGAGTCTCAGCGAATTTGTGCCCACGATTTTTAAATTAGGCGTGCGCGAAGCGCCTGTTTGCATTGTGACCACAGTTGATTCTAACGAAGACCCTTTCCATTTCATTGAAGACGGTGCTGTGGCTACACAAAACATGACCTTGGCTGCATATAGTTTAGGATTGGGGTCATGTTGGATCGGAACTTTTCAAATTAAAAAAGAGAAAAAATCCTCTGAGGAGAAGATAAAAAATGTTTTAGAAATTCCAAAGGCTCACAGAGTAATATCGCTTCTACCTATCGGAATTCCCAAAAATGTTGGAGAAAAGAATAGAAAAGAACTTTCACAACTGGTCTATCAAAATAAATTTGGAAAATCCAAGTAAACCTTATTGGCAGCAATCTATGATGTCTTTCTGCGCGAGATTTATGTAATTGCTGCTATCTAACTTACTAAACAGATGATAAGTTTGATGACGCCTCAAAACGAATTTACAAAGCGAATCAAAAGCATTAGGGTGAAAATGAAAGATAGAGGAATTGATGTTCTAGTGGTTTACTCAGCACCTGGGAGCATACGTTTCGGACAAAGAGGACACGTAATGTACATTTCAGGATATGAACCATATTTCGGCAACACCATGGTAATCTTGCCTCGCGACGAGAATCTGAATTCCCTCCTAGAGATAGATGCAGCGGACTATTTTCCACCTGAATGCACATGGATAGAAAATGTAAAGTCGGCGAGAGACCACGTTCAACTCCTCAAAGACTATCTACGCGAAAATGAGCTAGAAAAGTCTAGAATTGGATTAGTAGGAGAATACTCCATGAGCCCTTCATTGTATGCTCGTTTCCAAAGCGAGATTGGACAGTCTCAGATTGAAGTAGCATCAGACATTCTTGAAGAAGAAAGAGCTGTAAAATCAGAATATGAAATTCAATGCATGAAAAGAGCCGCTCAAATCGCCAAGAAAGGCATAGAAGCAGCAGCCAAATTTGCTCGTCCCGGAGTCTTAGAATCAGAAATTGTAGGAGAAATTGAACGCGTATGTCGAATCGCTGGATCGCAAGGCTTTCCCCACCACACCATGGTCACTTCTGGAAAAGACCCAAATCATCTCAATTGGTGGTGGTATTGTGGTAAAAGAATACTGGAACAGGGAGATCCGTGGCTCTTAGACTTTGGAACAATGTACAATGGCTATTGTTGCGATATTTCTAGGCCCTTTACTCTAGGTGCGCCTTCTAAAGAGCAGAAGGACGTGTTTCAAGTGCTCGTGCAGGCACAAGAGGCTGCGCAGAAAACGGCTCGGGAAGGAGTGTTTGTCTCGGAAGTTGATAAAGCAGCGGGAGCGCTTCTGGGAGAAGTTTGGAAAGCCGATTGGTGGGGAGTAGGTCACGGAGTAGGTCTTGAAGTGCATGAATGGCCTTTCATTGGATATCAAAGAATTCTTGATGATAAAGCCTATAGAGATAGAAAGTTAAAGGCAAACATGGTGATCTCGATCGAGCCAACAATATATCTTCCAGAAGTGGGCGACATGCAAATTGAAGACCAGTTCAGAGTAACAAAAACTGGCTGTGAAAGATTAAACGATATTCCACAGGAGATTATGCAAAGCTAACAATATGGCGAGGTTTGATTTGATGAGAGACTCCATACTTTTCAGTTCCAAAAAAATCGGTCCGATGACTGTGAAGAACCGGATAGTTCGATCTGCCACCTACGAGGGAATGGCAGACGATCATGGTTTGGTGGACAATCGTTACGTTACACTTTATGAAACCCTCGCTAAAGGCGGTGTCGGACTGATTATTGCAGGTTTCGCTTTCGTGAAGGAAAACGGAATCGCCGCAAATTATCAAACTGGCATCCACACTGATGAATGTATTCCTATGCTTAAGAAGTCGGTGGAAACCGTTCATCAAATTAATGAAAACACAAAATTCGTTTTACAGATAGCTCATGGCGGCAAACAAGTAGCATCCGACATAATAAAGAAAAGGAAAATTGAGCCCATTGCCCCGTCCCCCATAGCCGATAAGTCTATTGGAATCGTTCCAAAAGAAATGACGATTGAAGACATCGACGATATAATTCAATCTTTCACAATGTCAGCTGAAAGAGCTAAGAGAGCCGGCTTCGACGGCGTTCAACTACACGCGGCTCATGGCTACTTATTGTCTGAGTTCCTCTCTCCATACATGAATAAGCGAACCGACGACTATGGAGGAAACAGCGAGAATAGAGCTAGAATAATCGTTGAAATCCTCGAAGGTATAAAAGAAGCGTGTGGAGAGGAATTGCCAGTTCTTATTAAACTACAGATCGACGACTTTGTGAATGAAGAACTTTCTCTAAAGCCACCTGAATCAATAGAAATCGCTAGAAGAATAGCTGAGGCTGGCTTCGATGCAATTGAGATCTCGGGAGGAATCTACGAATCCGACGAGGAATTAGATCCTTGGTATTTAAAGGTAAAAACAACTGATGAGGAAGCTTATTTCCTCCCATATGCTAAAAAGATCAGGAAAGTTATCGGTGAGACTCCGTTAATTCTGGTTGGAGGAATACGTTCTTTCCTAGTTGCTGAGGGAATAGTGAAAGATGGGTATGCTGACTTCATTTCTATGTCAAGACCATTCATTATGGAACCAGATCTTCCACAAAAATGGCTCAACAAACTCTCCGATAAATCAACTTGCACTTCATGTAATCGCTGTGATACAGAGATGAGTAATAAAGGTGTTCGTTGCTTGCTTCTTGAAAAATGAAGGTTTATTAGAAAATGTTCTTTATTCAATCATAAGAGTGTCAACTAATTTAGGCGGCGCCTTTTCCAAATGGTCCCTAATGTGTTCTGGACCTCTGACTGCAATTAACTGAATACCGTGGGTAGGGCATTTCGATGCACACATACCGCATCCGAAGCATTTTTCTTTGTCCACCACAGCCTTAGAATCAACAACGTTTATTGCTCCAAACTGGCATCGCGTAACACAAATACCACAGCCGTCACAGAGTTCGCTGTCTACAGAAGATGCATAGCGACTCTTCGCTGTAATGCCTTTTTTACCTAAAATTGTCATGCCCTTTAAGATTGAGCAACAGCAATTGCAGCAGTTACAGAGGAATTGATAGCCTTCGGGTTCAGAGTTGTTCAACTGATGGACGAGTCCGAGGTCTTCAGTGAGTGCAAGGATTGAAGAGGCTTCTTTTTTTGATATTCTTTTTGCGATGCCTCTTTCAAGAAAAATCTCTGCAAACTCATTTATGAGAAGACAAACATCAGTAGGATTGTCACATCGCCTGCTCATTGTTCTGCATGCGCACTCTGTAAGTGCAATTGTTTCAGCATTTTGGAGGATTTCTGAAATTTTTTCGTAGGGCAAAATTTCGCCCCATTTCATTGGAATGGTTTTTTCCACGGGTATGACACGAGTATAACTCTCCGTGTATTGATTGTCAGAGCTAGTCATCATTTCCTCATCATGATAGCGATTCCATAGATCAAGAAATTCCTCACCAAACTTTTCGAAGTCTCTTTTGTCTGGAAGAATGGATTCCCATAAGTCATTGTTTAAACCATATCTAGATTTGTTATCTACCCGTTTGTAAAGAACAAAGCCCTTGTTGAATAGTTCTCTGAGAATTGTGGCTATTTTTGGAGCTTCAGCGCTTAATTTTGCAGCAATCTCCTCTGGGGTCCCTGGTAAAGAGAGAAGAGCTGAAGCCTCTTCTTTTGTGAGACACATCTCAAAGATTTTTGGTAAATATTTGGATTCAGGGCTACCATAGGCTTTGGATAACTGATGATAGATTTTTTTAACCATTTCAGTAACCTTGAAACTATAGCTTAAAAACAATGTGATTAATGTTTCGTTAAAGCCTTTTTATGTCAAAAACTTAAACCTATTCATGCTATAAAAGAAAAGTTGCAGTCGCCAGGAGGCAACAATGTTCTCTTCTTTGAAGTTACGAGATCGAGATGCCATCATTACTGAGAATAACCTCATTTTCCGAGTTTACGGCTATTTTCATCCACCTAATACATATATCTGTGACGTGGAGTATGCTCCAGCTACGGTCTATAAGTCAACAGTTCCCAGAGCCTTTCGGGCAAAAGGAAAACAAGTTTACTTCAAGTTTTACGCGGATGAGGGGCTGCGGTTTGTGCAACAGAACTATCCGCAATACACAGTTTTGTATGAGCCTTTGCAGCAACATCTCGTGGGAGTTCGGCAAGCACTAGTCAAAAGGACGCGGAAGCCTGAGGAAGGTTTTCGGCGGCTAATTAAAAAACAGCCAAAGGACACCCTTCTCCATGCGCTACGTAGAGTATTCAGCCTAATTACAACCAGATCAGAATTATCAGAAAAAGATTTTGGAGTCTTTGGGTCTCTTCTTCATGGCTTTTATCACCCCAATTTTTCAGACCTAGACCTAACTGTGTATGGCAGAAAAAAACTAATGGAATTACGTGAAACATTAGAAACGTTTTATCAAGAAAAAACATCTCCTCTACGAAACGAGTTTGAAAGTAAAGAGGCGATAAAAACAAAACATTGGAGGTTTTTAAACTACAGCCTAGATGAGTATCTGTGGCACCAGCGAAGAAAAACAATTTACACCTTGTTTGAGGACGAGAAAAGTGACAGAGTTGTTAAGGTGGAGTTTGAGCCAGTGAAGGACTGGAGAGAAATCTACAACGAGTACAGCTCAAGCACGCGAGTGGTAAAAAAGGGCTGGATTAAAGCAGTTGCTCGCATAAATAACGATTGTGGCGCTCCTTTCATTCCATCCATATATCAAATTGAACCTGTCAAAGTTTTAGAGGGAACAAAAGTTGAAAATCTAAAGCGCGTTTTGTGTTATGTCGAGGAATTTAGAATGCAAGCTGAGAAAGATGAGGAAGTTTATGTGGAAGGAAACCTTGAACAGGTAGTTGGTCCGACAAAAATTTTTGAGCAGATCACTCTCACGTATGGACCTAGATATTATGAACAGGTATTGAAGGTTTTGAAACGATGATTTTACGCTAAGATCATGTAGTCTGAAGTCTTGTTTCCTAGAAGCAATCTGTAATGTTCACGTTCTCCCAGTTTTTGCACTCGTTCAACCTTTCCTTGGGCAACAACGGTTTCATCGTTTTTAGCTTGTTCACAAAATCTTCCACGAAAGGACACTATCTCTTCGATTGTTTGATCAGGAGTTCCGTCAAGAAATTTCACGTCTTCAATCTTGTAGCAACACGGAGTGAATATCATCTCAGAATCGTCTATCACCGTAGCCTTGATTCTAGCGTAGCCAACACTCTTGTATCGAATGGCGCCATACTTCTCTTTAACTTCGTTCCAATCTTTCACGAATCGGATGAAATAGTCTTTTCCTATAAACGTGCCTTGCGAGACCTTTCGTGACTCTGTTCGAACAAAATCTTCGAAGGATGTGACAGTGTCTTTCGAACGAAAATCGAACAATCTCCTCATCCCGTCAGGACTATAGGGTTCAACTGGGTTTTTCTTATCTTCCAGTAGAAATTTTAACGCAGCGTAAGCTTTGCGACAGTTTTCTAAACCGTAAACAACTGGATCAATATCGGAGGCTGAAGTGTGAAGCTTAACGAGGATGGAGCCTGAAATGCCCAGTTTGCTCCATGAAATATTCGCGTTTTCTTTAATGATTTTAACGAACTGTAACGCTTGGCTTTCCACACCATCCATTTTATCTTCATGAAGTAAATTTTGCAAACAATCTGTAGGTTGATAATGATTTTTCACTGCCTCTATTGGAACTTCGCAAAGACGCTTGTCAAAAACTTTGTCGTGAACAAGGTATTGTGGAAAGTTCTTCTCTAACCATGCAAACCGTTCAGAAAGTGCGTAAACTTTACTGTATGACACATCGGCTCTTTTGCGTTCACCATTTGGGTTAGGAACAAAACGAGGAAAAGCAATTATTCGATCAAGGGGGTGAACTAAACCTTTTACGTCAAAAATTGAGCCGTTTATATCTTCTATAAGGTCTCCTTCTCGTGCTTTCATAGAAACTCATTGCATGTAAAATTGCAGAGGCTTTTTAATGTTTAGTCTACAATAGTTTTCTCCTGTAATATCCAACCTGCGTTTCTTAAGGTTGGCAACAAGGGAACAGCTATAATAGCAGCGAATATTGCTTGTATTATTCTAATTGCAGGATAGATGAACGGACTTATTAGAAATGCTCCTCGAACTGCAACGACGTCCATAGCAAAGATTCCGTTATACACTATTGGAACAGCGAAGACTAAAG
>CAYFTS010000231.1:0-9384 GCA_964346135.1 uncultured Candidatus Bathyarchaeia archaeon
CTCAATTTCTTTGTTTGGAACCGCCTCAACATTTTTCACAATTTCATTGAACTTTTTCAATACTTTCTTTGGATGTTCCTCGCATGGAGCGGAAGGCACTCGTCTGGGATTAACTTTCCGCCCTGTCACATTTAGAAGAAGGCAGGCTTTGTTCTCGTAGAGCAAGCGTTCTTTGCCCTCAAGCGTTATCGACTGGTAGGACACCTTGGAGTGTTTTTTTGGTAGGTCAGGCGTAAGTGTTTTCTCGAGCAGAATGATTTCTTGAACTCTCCTGTCGACGTTAAATGTGTAGAAACGCTTCCGATAGTAGTCCATAGCGTATTTTCCGTCAACTAGGAAGTATGGTTCATAGGATTTCTCAACAGAAACAGTTTGTATCTCTTCTGGTCGCGGCTTCATAAACAGGAATTGAGTAAACATTTTGATTTTTAACTTCTCTCCAGCGATTTTTACTACGGTGGGATCAACAAGAGTTTTATAAACTACGATTTTTCTTTTAGGTATCTCTTCAATCATAGAAGGTGTTTTGGTCATAGTTGAACCTCAGCTGTAAACAAGATTGCTCCCTCAATTAATCATTTATGAATTTATGCTCAATATTTTCAGTATGTTTAATCTATGCTACTCCTAGGTAGAGTTATATGCTTAGAATTTTTCTTAAGAAAATGAGTGAGGATCGATGAAAATCGATTCACCCAGAGAAACAATGACGCTTTTCTCAAATCAACGAAGAATACAACCATAGCAAAATGAACAAATTCAATAGATTGTGGTAATTTTATCTTTTGAAATGCAATAGAGTTGGGTTATAGATGTATGACACGTCTTGATTAGAAATATTCTTGCTAAGGGAATACTCATTTTATTTAAAGAAAGAGAAGAAAATGTCGGGCTAGATAATTTAATAAAGGAAGTGCACACAAAATGCCGTACTATATCGCTGAAATACGATTTAATAGAACAAGTAAAGATGTGAAAAATGAGAAAAAAGTGAAAAAGCGGTTAGTCATGCGTCTCGTGACTATGTTATTGGCTTGTTTGTTAGTGTTAACACCAATCTTGATAATTCCAGCAACAGTAGGTTCAGACCAATCAGTAGTAATCGAAGCTTTAGAAGACCTACGTGAAGATGTCTCGAACCTCCCCTTAGGAGAGGAAGGCTTCAATAACTTGAGAGCCGCAGCGGGGCAAAGAAAAGCATTGGCCAACAAGATTAATGCGACTATAAACCAAGTTAAAGCAGGGTCATATAGAGGAGCCGTAAACAAGTTGAAGAATGACCTTAATGGAACAATCTTAAGATGGGTTGCTGACGAGCACGCATCTTCCCTGATTGAAAAAGTGAATAACATCATTGACCTCATTCTCGACATATTTCAGCCACCAGCCCATGACATAGCTATCATCGACGTCGTACCTAGCGTAACTCAAGCGTACATAGGTGACTCCGTAGGAATCGACGTTATCGTTGCCAATGAAGGAACTGAATCTGAAATCTTCGATGTTTATGTCTATGCAGACATAGACACAGTCGTCATCGGCGACGAAATTACCATAGATAATATTACAGGCGTTAGTCTAGAAGCTGGAGCCACCGTAACGCTGAGCGTAACTTGGGACACCACAAGCGTAGTTGAGGGAACTTACACCATAAGCGCAAAAGTGCCTCCTGTCGAAGGTGAAAAGGAAAAGGATACGGATAATAACCTGTACACAGATGGAACAGTCACTCTCTCACTTGTGTTGGAACATGATGTGGCTGTCACTGGCGTTTCTACCCCAGATGAAGTCATACAGGGAGAAGTTGTAACCATTAGCGTGAATGTCGCAAATCCAGGTGACTCCGATGAAAACTTTGATGTTACCGTTACGTACGACACAACTTCCATCGGAACTCAGTCTGTAACGTTAGCTTCAAATGATTTTACAACTGTCTTATTTAATTGGAATACTACAGGCGTCGATCCAAACACCTACACTATTACAGCTGAAGCAATCCTAGCTGAAGATGAAGACTTAACTAACAACGAGGCCAGCACAACAACCACTGTTAAGCTGGAGCCAGTTCACGTTCCTCCTGTAGCATCGTTCACCGAGAATGCAACAACTGTACTTACTGGGGAAGTCATTCATTTCAACGCTTCGGAAAGCTATGATACAGACGGCGTAATCGTTAGCTACTTCTGGAACTTCGGTGATGGAACCAACGCTGAAGGCGTGATCGTGGACTACGCGTACGCTGACAACGGAACGTACACAGTTACCTTAACAGTTACGGATGATGACGATTTAACAGACTCAGCCACGGCAACTAAGATCATCAATAATAGACCTCCAGTAGCGTTGTTCACTCAAAACGCAACGACAGTGAATGTGGAGGAGGCGATCTTCTTTGACGCATCCAACAGCTCCGACCTAGACGGCTACATAATCGAATACTTCTGGAACTTTGGAGACGAACTTACACCTGTCAAGGGCATGACCGTGGATTACGTCTACCACAAGGCTGGGAACTACACGGTGACTCTAAACGTAACAGACAACGATGGAGCAACATCAACATTTATCGGCGAAATTACGGTAAATGCACCTCCAGAGATACCATGGGCACTGTTTGCAATAGTCGGCTTAAGTATAGCAGCAGCAGCAGCAACTCTCCTCTACCTCTGGTATAGAAGGAGAAAAAGAAAGAAGGCAGCTGCAACAACAGTCACAAAACCTCCAACTAAACCCGCAGTCACTCTTTATCTCCCAGCAAAAATATTGACAGAACAAGATAAGTCATCGCAGAGTGGATAAACCTCCAAGGACCTTGTCAAACTCGCCGATTTGTTGGATAACATTTCGAAGAGCGCTTAGTATAGGCGATTTTAAATCTAGAGAAATACAGAATGAGTGAAATTTTGTTTATGGTGCGCACACATATTAAGAAGAAACACGAATAGAAATGACGAACAACTATGGAAGAATTCAGGCTAACTCCCCAAGATAAACAAAACGCTCGTACAGCATTACTCAAATACTATTCAACAAAGTGCTTAGCACACGGCGCCTACCTTGTAGCGATAGCTGTCGCATTCTATGGCTTCGTTAAGTTCATTCCATTTATCCTAGATCCCACAATAAACATCACTATTCCTCCCTTAACCACAGAGCTTACGAAAAGCATCATAGTTAGCCTGACGCTGAGTGGATTAATTGTTTTAATTGTTTACGTTCTCGGTCGAACATTCTTCTGGAGTTACTTAACAACGGCGATACTCAATGTAAAGCCAAAAGAGAAACATGAAGTGGAGCATGAACCTGAGCGAACCACTGTAACTTTTCTTCAACAATTGCACATTACTTGTTTCGATTATGTAGAACGCAAACACAAAATCTCCGCGAAAATCTATAAGTTAGGATTTGGGTACTTGGCGTTGATTTGGATTGACCTTTCTGTTATATTTATCATCTTTTCTTTGATATTGTTATATTTACGTTAGGCTTTTACTACAAAGAATATTAATTGGAAGAGAAGCAAATAGCTCAACGTTCTAAATGATCTGTTATGAAGGGAGAAATTATGGATGAGTATGTGAAGTCCTTTGTCAAAAATATTGATGTTGATTATGCGTGGCAAGTAAGCGATAAAGTGGCGAGCATAGGTCTGTATAGACTTGGATTTCGTCCAAGTGGAACCATCGCTGAACACGAGGCTGCAAAATATATCGCGGATGAGATGAAGAAAATAGGATTGGAAAACGTGAGCCTTGAGAAAGTTCCTCTTCCTGCATGGTCCTTTCTCGGAGCTAAAGTAAACATAATTCAACCTAAGGATAGAACGGTTGTTGCCAGCACTTATGCTGGGTGCCCAGGAACCTCACCTCAAGGCGTAACTGGAGAGGTAGTTTACGTAGGTGATGGAACTCGACACGATTACAATGGATTAAATGTTCAAGACAAGATTGTCATGGTCAACCTTACCAAGAATTTGTTTTACAGCGCCATAGTTTATGAAGCGCAACTTCACGGAGCAAAAGGCGTTATGGTTAGGGAGACAGAATATGCAAAGGCTCCTGGTGCAATACGTTGCAACGATTTTTGCGGCACCAAAGCTAGAGTGGCTGTTGTTAACGTTTCTAAAGACGTTGCGGACCAGCTCATAGGTTGGATTAAAGAGGATAAGAAAGTTGTTGTCAATTTAGTCGTTGATTCTAAGGTTGAGGAGGGTGAAGGATACAATGTTTTAGGATACCTACCCTCTTCTGAAAAAAATGATAGACTAATTATTGTTGGAGCACATCACGATTCTTGGTTCCACGGTTTCACTGACAACGCTGCCGGCGTTGGGTGCATGCTTGCGATTGCTAAGGCGATAATTGACTCTGGCTACACGCCGAAAACAAATTTGTTGTTCATCAGTCATACTGGTGAAGAGTTTGGTGCTTTAGACACATTTTATGATTGGCTGATTGGTTCCGATTATGCTGTGAAGGTTGAGCATCCTGATTGGGCGGGCAAAGTTATTGCTTACCTTAATCTTGATTTAAGCATCCTTGCCAACGCGACTGCCCATTTTAAGACTACTCGAGAGCTGAAAGCTTTCACAGAAAAATTTGTGAAAGAGTTTAAGGAAGAATTTAGGATTCCCTATAAGTCTGTTGAATTTGTCTCTGTTCCCGACACTTTGTTAGATCAGTTCTCATATGCTGGTGTAGGCATACCCAGCATGGCTTTGATTTTGAATGGGCATTATGATGATTTATATTATCACACGCAGTTGGATGAAGCTAAACTGGTGGATGATGCGAGTTTAAAGACAGGTATCTTGTTGTTCGGAATTTACATTCTCAAGTTAGACAACGCACTCGTTCTACCGTTTGATTTTAGCGTTTGGGGTGAAGACCTTTTGGCAGGTTATGGAAGAGCTGAGGTGGGATTAAGACTGGATTTAAAAGATGTGATGGGTAGAATGGAGGAGTTTGCGGAAAATGCGAAGGAGTTTTCTGTCAGGGTTGAAGAGTCGTGTTGTTTGTTTGAGGAATTAAAGAGAGTTGGAGGAGACGATAAGAATGTGAAAGATATTTTCAAGAAGGTTAACGATGGCCTTTTGAAGATTGCTAAGATCTTGAACGCTCAACTCAACGCGTTAGGCGGAACTCAAATAGCGGAGAAAGTTATGCTTCCTCATGAGCAGTATTTAAAAGACATTTTGTTTTTGAAAGAGACCGTTGAGGCAATAAAGAAGAAAGAAATCGAGTTTGCGTTAACTAGCCTTGCTAAGGTTGGAGGAGTGGAGGCTTGGTGCTCGATGAGTCGTAAAACATTTGAAAACGAATTTCTGAATATGGTTGATTTGAGGAGGAAAGATTTGTATTGGGGCACTGGACACATTGTTAGATATGCTGATTTGTGGAATGAATACAATATACTTAAAGAAGTAGAGAATGAAAGTAAAAACAAGGAGACAATTAAGTCACTGGAAAAGAAGCGCTCACTGTTATTAAACTACTTAAAAGAGACAATTAAGACTGAAGAAAAAACCATAGAAAAAGCAAATATTTCCTTAACTAAACTCACTAAACAAGTAAAAACTGTTATTTCAACACTGAAAAAAGAGTTACAATAGGCATCCGAGAAAACTAGTGGAAAAAGCTCAAAACAATTTGGAACTTCAACATAATTAGTATTCAAAGAAAAAATAGTTTAGAGTTATACTAATCAGTCGTATTGTGGAGGCTTCAACAGCCTTTTCCGCAAGCTCTTTATCTCATCTGCCATAAACTTCAAAAAACGTAACTCCTCCAACTCCTCTGTCAACCTTCTGATCTCCAGCATCATCTCCCTCATAATCTCCTTCTCATCTTTTTGGTCCAACACAATAAGCCTCCTAGATAGGTATCAACCATCGTAAGACTACAGATAACAAGACTTGATCCTATAAAAAAATTGTTTATCCAATATCAACAACGAAAATGAAGATTTACGCTACGTTTCAAGCAGTTTACTTTACCTTTACTTTGCGGGATAGTTGAACACCATCCATGTCGTCAACGTACTCGTAGCCGGCTTCAATCAATTGCTTAGCTTCCTTAATCAATAACGCTGTTTCGCAAACGTATTGGTCTGGCTTAAGGTCGCTGTAAATTTCCGTGTAGAGTTTTGAAGTTCGTATGTTATATCTTCTTTAGGAAAGCTTTAGATAAATTCTGAGAAGGCGTGAATATGGCTTCCTCATAACTGTTGCTTGCGCCTCAAGATTTACTTGAGATGCTTAGTTTTGGGTTAAAGCTTAAGTCTTGCACGCTATGAAATATAACCTCTCTAAAGAGGAAACCGATTGAGGTACCACTATGCTTGCAGAAATTTTAGATATAGTTAACCATCATGAAGAATGGCGTGGACAGGAATGTCTCAATTTAATTCCATCGGAGAACATAATGAGCCCTACTGTGCGTTCTTTACTTTCTTCAGAACTTGGACATCGTTACACCTCCAGAAAAGAGTTTTATATGGGCACAAAATTTCTGGACGAAATAGAGCTCTATGGGGAAAATATTGCCAAGACAGTTTTTGGAGCTAAAACAGCGGACTTACGCCCACTTTCGGGACATGTTTCAGATTGGATATTTCTCTCCACGTTTACGTCGCCAAATGATAATATACTTTGCGTTTCACCAGACGATGGCGGATATCCCGGCATATATGAAAAAGGACTCGCAACTTTGCTGAGACTAAGAGCAACGAAGTTTCCTTTTTCGAAGGAAAGAATGAACATTAAAACCAACGAAGCAGTCAATGTTGTTCTCCGAGAAAAGCCTAACGTTGTTGTTTTTGGTGCCAGTTACTTTCTTTTTCCCCATCCTGTTCAAGAAATAGCAAAGATTGCACATGAGATCGACGCGGTTGTTGGATATGACGGTTCTCATGTTTTGGGTTTGATTGCTGGAAAGGAGTTTCAGCTTCCCTTCAAGGAAGGAGCCAACATTCTGGTAGGTTCCACCCACAAATCCTTTTTCGGCCCTCAAGGCGGAATCATATTGGCAGATAAAGAGCATGGAGAACGTATGAAGGAAAGAATAGAGCCGATGTTTGTTGACAATGCACACTGGAACCGTATCGCAGCACTAACTCTAGCTTGTGTAGAAATGAAAAAGTTTGGACAAGAATACGCCAAACAAGTTATTCAAAATGCGAAAAAACTTGCGAAAACCTTAGCTGAACATGACTTCCCCGTCGCCTGCCCAGAACTTGGTTTTACGAAATCACATCAAGTTTTACTAAGTTATGGTAACTATGAACAAGGATTAGAAATAGCACGAAAACTTGAAAAAGCCAACATTATCGCTGATTGCGGAATAAGACTCGGCACTTGTGAAGTAACAAGACGCGGGATGAAAGAAAAGGATATGGAACAAATAGCAGAGTTTGCTAGACGCGTGGTAATTGACAAGGAAGAAACAGAAAAAGTCAAAAAAGACGTGAAAAAATTTGCCAAAGATTTTAATCGAATTGAATATTGCTTTAGAACTTGAAATCAGATACAATCTTGTGTGCGTTGCAACATAAAAAATGAGAAGATTCGTAAGGGACATAGACATAGACAACAAAAATGAAGATTAACGCTAAGTCTAGCTAACTGATAAAACTCCTTCAAAAACCTTAGTCTCAGCCACACCCAACTCTCTCGACAACCAAATCTTCAGCAAATTCACATCTCGAGGAAATTCCCCATTATAGGTTAAAACCTTACCATCCTTCAAAGCGTCGGCCTGAAAAGTCTTATCCGCTTCCCTAAACAAGAAAGAAACAGTCTCCGCACCAACTGCCAGCGTCTTAAAATCCTCCCACTGCTTACACTTAACAATCACCGGTGGTCCACGGGCATAAACCTGCTTCTCACCAGCAGGAGAAGAAATAAACTTAATCAAATTAGAAAGCTCAGATTGAAGACTCGATAACCGCTCCTCAATTTTATCAACCTTACCCACCACCTCACCAGACTCACCAAACTGCTCCGTCACGGTCCCTAGCTCATCAATCAACCGATCTAAATCTTTTTCATGCTCTTTAAGCACATTAATAATGAAGTCAAGAGCTTCCAGAGCATCATTTTTCGATGATTTTTTTGACATTTCCTTTTTCCCTACAACTAATATATTACATCAAACTTTAATCAAATAAATGTAGCGAATCGAAAAACAATATCAAAACGAAAGCACGCATATACTAATTAACAATTCGAATCAACAACCCTAACAAAGACACAACCAACCAGCCTATCATCAAAAACATTGATTCAGAATCCATATTTCACGTTCATAAACTAGTTAAATACCAACAGCCAACAGTCGCTCATAAAAATGGAGGAAAAAACGTTTGAAAAGCACGTTATCACAGGAAGAACGTAAAGAGCTTGAAAAGAAAATAATAGGCGCATTCCAAAGCCAAACTAAAACGCTCTCAGAAGAACTCCGAAAAATCCTAGCAGACGACATGGTCACCGCCTTCCAAAATCGACTAACTACACTCACCAGAATCCAGTCTAAACACACTGACTAGCAAAAAACGTAGTTGAAATCCGTAAATGATTTATATGCATGCCGCAGAAAATAATGCAGAAGGTCTCAGGAATGCGAAGATCCAAGCTTGAAATGTACATAGACATCCTCAAGGTCCTAGCTCGCCATGGACCATTAAAACTAACTCATATAATGTACAAAGCAAACGTTAACTGCAGCGTTTTAAAACAATACCTAGACTTTCTAATAAAGCAGAACCTAGTTGAAGAAAAAAGCGTAGGAAAGAAAAGAATCGTCTACGCCATAACTGAAAGAGGCAGAACAGTGCTTAAATACTTCAGAGAACTGAGGACAGTCCTCCCAATAGTTGAAGAGGCCCGCGTCAATCTACCAGCTTCCCTATACTAACACCCAATTTTTCCCCATTTACTTTCAAAAAATCAATAACTCGTTTCTAGGAATATTTTCACTCATGAAACATCATTAATAAATCATACAGACCATAAAAATCATGGATGACTAAGGATGCTTGAAGAAATAGCATTATCCGCAGCCCGAAATCTTGCGCAACTCTTTTGGTTTCTCATACTGCTCATTTTAATTTCTGGATGGGTCTGGGCAAAACAAACAAGTACATAAAATGTCGATTAGATGTTTTCTTTTTTCAGGTTTAGTAATAATATGTAGATGCGTATAGCAAGACTTAATAGACCCTACATCATAGGGTTCTGTAGATGTGCTATACACTTTCGGAGACTTAAACGGTGTCAGCATATAGAAGTCTTGGAAGAAATCCTACTCAAATATTACAGAAGATAAAGGAGAGTCTTGATCGGCTGAACGAGAAAATAGATGTGATGATTGAGATACAGAAACATAA
>CAYFTS010000232.1:0-4313 GCA_964346135.1 uncultured Candidatus Bathyarchaeia archaeon
GCAACTGTTCCCTTGGCTGGGTCTACTTTCCATTTGTTTTTGAATTCTTTTTCTCCGTAGAGGGAGATGAGATTGTTGAAGTCGCGAATTATACGGAGGAGTTTGTTTTGGATTTCATCGGGTTTAAGTTTCAGTTCTTTGATGAGGCGGTCGACTTTGTTGATGAATAGGACGGGTTTGACTCTTTCTTCCAGTGCTTGTCTTGTGACTGTTTCTGTTTGTACCATGACCTCTTCTACGGCGTCTACAACTACAACTGCGCCGTCGATGGCTCTAAGTGCTCGTGTTACTTTGCCTGTGAAGTCTACATGCCCCGGCGTATCTATAAGGTTGACGACGTGGGGTGTTCCTGCTATTTCGTGGAGGAGACTGATGTTGGCTGTTTTTATGGTTATGCCTCTTTTTTGTTCTTCTTCTAGATAGTCCAAAGCTCTTGCTTCTCCTGCTATTTTTGGAGATAGGAGCCCTGCTTCGGCCAGGAGAGAATCGGTCATGGTGGTTTTTCCGTGGTCTATGTGGGCAATTATGCCGATGTCTCGGATGTCTTGTTTTTTGGTCATGAGTTTGATGATGTCGCTTGTTTGGCGGAATTTGGGCATTTTCGGTTTCTTTCCTTCTTTGTTATGATTTGAATAGCATGGTAGGTTAAAAGCTCACCTATTAAGTTTACGATACACTGATACCTTTTTGATTTATCATGTGGAAGCAAGATGCTTGTAGATAAACCCCCAGATATTTTTACACATAACTTCTGAAGAACTAGTCCTCTTTCACCCAAAAAAAGAAAAAATTGAAAACTCAACTTGATGCGCGCCCGTCGTAGCAAAAGTTACGCAGAGTACCTACCTTAGAATGTACGCCGCAGTTTACGATTTAAGAATTCAATCTTTTCCCCTGTCCACGCAACTCATTCGGCTACATCTGACTTTCAAAGATATTCTGAATAGTCAGCGACTTCCGGTTCTTCTAATGGTTTTGTTCGCATTGCCAAAGTTACAACGAGGAGAATGGCCAACGAAAAGATAACCATACCTCCCATCATCACCCACTCAAGGGGAATAACTATAAGTGTTTGAATGGAGCTGTCTGCACCAGTATAAACATCATCTCCAGACCAACCTGCTACAACCGAATATGTACCGCCGGAAGGAGACTGCCACATATACAAATATTTCCCATTAGAGCCGGTTGTAACCGTTGCAAGTACTCTAAATGGAGAACCATTCGAGCTAACATACAATGTAACGTTCTTACTCGACAAAGCAGGCGAAATAGAACCACTAATCGTAACGGCGCTCCCAGTAAACACAAATCCTGCAGAAAGCGTCAAGTATAAGGAGGAAGGAGTTGTGACCATGAAGCTTGAGAAAACTTGTCCAGGCAACGATTGTTCACTGTCCTCAAGTGGAATAACACGTGCTGGAGCTCCGTTAAGCATGTCTGGTAATTCACCTACCCTCCATCCATTCCTCCAGTCGCCGCCGGTGCATTCACCTACGTAGTACTGCTTTCCCTCATAGCTGTAATAGTAAACATCAGACCTTGCATCATATGGTTCGTGCGACAGACTGACTCCCACGGTCATGTGATTTTGAGTCTCATAAAGCAACAAGACCACGTCTAATCCACCAGCCATCATAATGGACGCAGCTATAAAGGAAAATAGATCGCAATCCCCTTCATTTTCCACAATTGTTTCAACAGGATACTTTTGAGGTGCACTCTCTTCATAAGGAATTTGATGAACAATCATGAGTGCACCGTTGGCAAAATCCTCATCGTCGCTGTGGATGCTCCAAAGATCATCAGCGATAGGCTTCAGAGTAGTAGGAGTCACAAACTTTGCTAAATCATCTACGCCAATGATATTGTGATCCTTACTGCTATAATACTCATATAAAGAGGAAGTCACTGAAACCGTTAACCGATAGACCGTCGACCCTCCAGGACTGTCGAGGAGTTCATATGTGTAATCGTAGTTGGCGGCTAAACAACCATTAGGCAGAAGAAATATCATCAATAGGAAAAAAACAACGACAAATTTCCTCATTTTATGCTTGTCTTGAAGAGACAAATGTTTAATCATTCTTCATCATAGAGATATGATGAAAACTCCATAGAAATTGGTTATGAAGGGTAAGTACACATTCTAAATCACTAAAAACTTTATATGATTAGAATAATGTTGACGTGACCACATTTTGCAGAACAGCATTCTATAAGTCTAAGAATAGAAACATAACTTTGATAAATAAAGCTGTAAATAACCGTCTGCAAGCCTAGAAGAACAACAAGAAAATGAAGGTTATTGTGTTTGGGGGAACAGTTGTTCCGAGATCATTTTGCTCGTATCACAAAGTCAGCATTTCAACTCTTCCATTGACGTCTGCGTCATTTAAATATCACCTTGATTGTGTCATTGCCTTCGAATGGTGTTCCATCTATGAGAGTTCCTGTTATGGTTAATTCAACTTCACCTGGTCGAACTAGCAAGGCTATTACTTTAGACCTGTCAAACCTCACCATCAGCATTTTCCCGCCAACTTTACTGTCTTCTGCAGTAACTACGTGATTTAATCGGATTGTGAGAACATTGATGTCCCCTATGTTATAGCCTTCAGGAAGCTCAACTTGGGCAGTAATCCATTTTCCTTTACCCCTCAAATTCCACGTATTAGGATGAATATTCACAGTAGCCCTAACTGTTGGCACAACGGTTACGATGTCGCTTGCATACGATGTTTCCACGTTACCCACAGAGTTGGTTCCACGCACCTCAATTATATGAACTCCTCCAGACAAGGATGGAGTATTGAATATGAAGTTTTCTTGTGCTTCATCAAAGGCGCCATCAACTGCCCACGCATTCATCCATGGGCCGTTATCTATTCTATATTCCACGTTTGTGATCGTGTTAATGGTTATGTTTCTGCGCGTTCCAAATGGGTTGCGGTTTGGATACGCAGCTACGGTTACCCAGCCACCGTATTGGAAGGCGCTGTCGGAAATTAGGTCTGGAGACCAGGGGTAAAACGTTGTGTCTGGGACGGTGTCCACTATGTCTAGGATGCCGTCTCCATCTGTGTCCCTCCATCCTATTTGCCCTTTAGTGCCCTCACTAAGGCGCAATATGTTGTTATTGTCCATTAAAGAGCCAGAATCGTCGATGTCCGAGACATTAAGATAACCGCTGTATTCTTTTACATCATTATATTCGTCGGTTGCGTAGAATATGTGACCCATCTCATGTGCGGTTACTCCATTCAGTCTATCGTATGGTATCACAAAAAAGGGGCCTCCTAACGTCGCGTATGCATAGAACGGGAAATCCGCAAACTTTCCATCTAGATCGTTAGAACTGTCGGCTACAAATATTGCGAAAGCCCAGTTCGTACCAAGTTGATTCCGTAGGTCATTAACGTAGTCCAGAACTTGCATATGGTAATCGTAATACGTGCCTGCATATCCTAGATATGTCATTGCCTCGCTGATCCACAACCAGTGATCCTGCACTGGGCGATTAATGGGCTCGTAGCTTGTAGGAACCCGATAATGAGCCTCTATAGAGAAAGAAACGTTTGCGGACGGGTTGTAAGCTGCCCACTTATCCAGACTAGCTCTTATCTTACTAATCACTTGCGCCTCCTCACTACTTGTCCAGTCCTCGGTGGAAGGGTCGATGGTGCCATTGCTCTCAGGAAGGATTACTCCAACGGCTACACTGCCGATCAGAAACTCGCTGGTTTCATAATAACCTGGATAAACGGGATTAAGTGCGCCCGGAGCGACGATTACTGCTGTAGAGGCATGGTCATTGGTTGGATCTGCATCTCCAGCCAGAATCGCTTCAGCCGTAATCGTGCAATTGCCCTCGGTGAGATCTGTGGTGTCCCAATTCAAAGTTAGAGTCGTTCTGTCTCCTCTTGTTAAGGTGATGTCCGTTTGCGTTTCGATGAGAGTTGTGTTGGTGTAAGCTGTTGCGTTAAAGGTTTCCGTGAAATTTCCTTCATTTGCAACGACCACGTTAATGTTGGACAGTTGTCCAATGACCACTGTGGTTGGGGCGACGATGCTGGTGACGGCTATATCGTGGATTGGTTTAGTATTTTCGAAGTAACCGTGACCTATATGGTAGGGCATGGTCTCTGCGTCTATGATTTTGTAAGTAGTAAGCGAAACTCCGTCGTTTCCTGAGAGCTCGGTGTCTTCCCCAAGGGTTATGTTGGAGATTCCCGTGCCTACTACTGTGAAGGTTACGTTGGCCAGGGTTCCTGGTCCAGATGTTGTGTAGGGTGGTAAATTTAAGTAGAAGA
>CAYFTS010000233.1:0-2689 GCA_964346135.1 uncultured Candidatus Bathyarchaeia archaeon
TCCTTAGCGAGCTGAGCGAAATATGATGACTTCATCACCGAAAGGAGAGGAGACCTTCCCATCAAGACTCCTTTCACGTATGGACCGTTACCAAAGTTGCTCATAGCCACGGCCTTTAACATCTGCGACTCCTTGATGAAACCACCAGCCATCAAGATATCCGGCACGAAACGTCCCTTCTTTTTCAGAAGCTCACAACACTTCAAAACTTGCGCTTCTAAGTATACCGTTGGAGTGCTCATTTCATCCATCATGGGCACTGGGCTCATACCCGTGCCGCCTCCAGCACCGTCAAAGGTCACTGCTTCAATTTTTGCTTCTGAGGCTAGCTTCATAGTGAAGGCAACAGCTGATGGTCTATAGGCTCCGGTCTTTAAGATCACATGTTTAGCGCCTTGGCTTCTCAGCCAGTCTATATCTTCCAAGAAGCCCTTTTCGTTAGGGATGCCTACTCTGCTATGTCTTTCAAAGCTTTTGAAAACGCCTTCCTTGAAAGCTTCTTGAACTGTCTCGTCTTCAGGATCTGGAATGACTAGGTATCCTCGTTTTTTGAGCATAATCGCCTTCTTGAGGTCGCGTATTCTAACTTCTCCTCCTATAGCCTTTGCGCCTTGGCCCCATTTCCTCTCTATAACGTTCACTTCTAGACCTGATATAGCGTAAACATCTACGCCTACCCTCTGGTCTTCCACGTTTGTTTGAACGACAACTTCGCCGTATTTTCCGTCCCAGAATTTGCGGAAACTTTCAATTCTACGCTTCAACTCATTCGAATGAGTTACTTTACCATTTACAAATTTTGACCCTGCGTCCATTCCGCAAACGTTTTCTCCGATGGTTATGATAGCACCAGAGAGGGCAGCACCTATGGCAAGACCGTCCCAGTTCACTTTGGCTACCATGGTGGAGCCGAAAGCCCCTGTAGCGATTGGTATCTTAAGGGGGATGCCCGCAACTTTGCTTTCTGTGCTTACGTTCTGGAAGAAAGCCACGTCTGAGTCTGCTTCTATTCCTTCAACCGTGAAGAGAGTTGACATCATGTTCAGGTGGGACCAGTCTAGACCGAAGTCTTTCAGTGCACTTGCTGTGCTAAATCCGAATTGCTTAGGCTCTGGATAGAGGGCTTCTCTTCCCCTGAAGGTGGATAATCCTACTTCGCAGAGGAAGGGGCAGTCTCGGATGCATAAGGGACACATGCCGCTGGTTGGACTCGTGTCTCTGACTCTTGAACGGGTTCCACATGTTGATTTTTCGTTTAGGTATGAGGAGTTTCTTTGAACTCTTTCCGGCATTTTTTCACCAACCTTTACGTTTGTAAACCTAGTGATGTGGGTAACAGCCTTTGACGCTTTTAAATGTTACGTCTCAACAGTTGAACCAAACCATTTTTGCTTGAATTTTAACCCACACACCACGCACAAAAGAACAGCAGTTAAAGGTTTGCACGCGAAATCTGTATGTGACAAGAAAATCAAAAACAGCAGTGTAGTTTAACTACGTAGTCCAATAGTTATAGAAAAAAGATAAGGGAGCATGGGTTTATTCTATTTTTGCTCCACAGTAGGGGCAAAATTTTGCGTCTCTTGAGAGTGTTCCGCCACATTGGGAGCATGTTCTAGCTAGTGAACGCTTCACTCTACGGTTTACTTCAGCTGGTGTTATTGCTCGCTCTTTTCTGGTCGGTACAAGGACTAATAAGAATAGCCAACCAACGAGCATTGCCCCCACCAAAACGACAAGTAAGGTTCCAATCTCGCCCGTGAACCGCATAAGCAAGTTTACTACCGCAGTGTAGAAGTTACCCTTAACCGGACGTATGAAGCGGTCGTAGTAGTTAAAGAATGGACGTAAGACCCATGTCAGTTGGGTTCCAACAAACATAAAGATTATGCTTCCCAGTATGAATGCTGGCTTCCAGTTCTCTGAAGATTTGCGATACAAGGTTTCGGCACCTTTGACAAAATATGTCAACGCGAAAAATCCGCCAAGAGTGAAAATTGCTATGTTGAGAAGAGCTGTAAAATCGTGCGATTCGGGAGACTTGGGGGATGTGAGCATGAAGAACAGGTTTACTGGTACAAACGCTATGAGAACTGTTGACATTACGGTGAAGCCGAGCAATAATAGCATGACAGTTTGACCCATTGTTCGTTTGCCGCCGAGAAGTGAATATAGCACGTAATAGCTTGGAACGGTAACGTAAATAGAAACCAAAAGGAGCATTGGAACTTTGATTGCGCTATAGAGAGTCTGTCATCCGCCACCATAGATTCCCATAGTTGCTCCATAAATAGCTGACAGAACTAAAATAGCTAAATTGGAGTTGACAAAATAGGTCTTGAGGTTCTTTTCCTCTGCCAAGTTTTTGAGAAAATTATCTCTTCGCTTGATAAATTCTTCCACAACAGAGAATATTTTCAATGCGGACGCCAAAACTTACATGTTGGAAACTTCAATTTAAATTTTTGGTATAAGGTCTCGGGATAACCCCTTCAAACGTGCACACAAAACAAGAAAATAGCGCGCGCGCAAATCTCTCCCAGCCCATCTAAAATTCTCTCGACCCATCCATAATCTCTTGAAACTAGAAAAGCAAAATTAAACGCAAATACCCCCATACAATATGCCAAGTGATATAATATACAATCCTGAACCAATACATTGTAACAAAGTCGTAACGCTTAAAAAA
>CAYFTS010000234.1:0-1657 GCA_964346135.1 uncultured Candidatus Bathyarchaeia archaeon
CCACGCGACATCTGTGTTTGTGGCGAAATCAGCAAAGAACAACAGCGAATTCGAGTTAGATTAGAAACACGCAAATGGGGACGAGCCGTAACCATAATCGACGGCATCGACGACAAAGATACAGACCTAGGACGGCTCGCACAAAAACTCAAAACCTATTGTGCCTGTGGAGGAACAGCCAAAAACAGCCAAATCGTATTACAAGGAGACCAACGACAAAGAGTACAACCATACCTCGTTGAACTCGGATACCCTGCAGAAAACATTGAGGTTCAATGACTGAAAGACGGAGTTAAAAAGCGTGGGCATACTCAAAGACTTAAGTGATGTACTTAAGGGTATGAAACGAAGAACCCAAACCATCAAACTCTGTCCCAAATGTGGAAGCCCCAAACTAAGACTTTCCAGCAGTTTTGACGTATGGTTAACACCCGAACAATATCTCTGTGGAAACTGTGGCTATAAAGGACCAATAATACTAGAAGTAGAAGAAGAAAACTCTCACAAAACTGAACCAAACCACTAATCCGGCAATTTAAGTTCCAGCTGCCTCTTTAGACTCTTATAACGATTTCTAACAGTAACCTCCGTCACACCCGCAGCTTCTGCAATGTCCTTTTGCGTTTTTTTCTCATTATTTTGCAAACAAGCAATGTACAAAGAGGCAGCAGCAAGCCCCATCGGATCTTTGCCAGCGGCAGCACGTTTCCGCTTTGCCTCGCCGAGAATTTTAATTGCAAGTCCCTGAGTTGGACCGCTGATGCCTGTTCTTTCAGCAATTTTAGAGATGTATGTAAGAGGATCAGCAATAGGCATATGAATATCTAACTCACGAAGCAAAAGTCGATAACATCGAGCAACATCTTTTTTATCAACAAGACTAGCCTCAGATATTTCTCGAAGAGTCCTAGGAGTTTCACTGGTTCGACAAGCAGCATAAAGAGCAGCAGCCGCAATTGCTGCAATGGATCGCCCCCGCACCAACCCCTTATCCAAAGCCTTACGATAAATCACTGCAGCTTTTTCCTTAACTGGCCCCGGAACGTAAACCTTGTCAGAAAGGCGGTCAAGCTCTGCCATAGCTTGAGCAAGGTTTCGATCCACAGAGGAATGGACTCGAGATCGTATCTGCCACTTTCGCAACCGCCACATTTGAAGTCTCGTGGAAAGAGGAAGCTTGCGTCCAAACGCGTCACGGTCTACACGCCCTATAGCAGTGGATAAACCTTTGTCATGAACGGAATAAGAAGTAGGTATGCCCACACGGCTCCTAGATTCTTTTTCTTCTCGTGTAAAGGCTCGCCACTCAGGACCCTTATCCATCATTTGTTCGCGAAGAACTAGACCACAGTTCCCGCAAATGGTTTCCCCAGTATCATAATCATGAACAAGATTTGTACTGCCACACTCAGGACATTTGTCTGTGAATCGTTGTTGTTGCCGTTGTGTTTCTCTCTTTTTCATGGGTTTTCCTCTATGAAGTCGTGTGGCGAGAGATCCGTCACAACTGCGGCTCCTCATTAGAAGAGTCTTCAGTATCAGAAGGCGTCCATCTGGCCCCGCCGTGCTTTTACTCATGCGATGTTTTAATATATAAATCTTGCGATTTTTTTAACCGTATTTTCCATAAAGTTTTAAGATAAATTATTAAAGATTC
>CAYFTS010000235.1:0-2272 GCA_964346135.1 uncultured Candidatus Bathyarchaeia archaeon
CTCCACGCTGGTATGATTGACAATCTCGCCTTAGAAGTTGCAGACATCATTCAAATATCTGCTTACAATTTTCCAAGAGGCGAACCCGATACACCATTGATTGACATCGGAGCAGGAACGGTGAATATCTCCAAACCATTAATCTTGTCGATTGGACACAATGTTTCTGCGAGTATCGAAATAATCGATTATTTACAGAAAAGGGAAATAATGGGTTTATTAGAAGTAACTGGACTATGTTGCACAGCTCAAGACACCGTTCGATATTCTGATCAAGCAAAGATAATCGGCCCAATTTCTCGTCAATTGAAGTTCATCAGAAGCGGCATCGCAGATGTTATAGTCACTGATGAGCAGTGTATTCACACTAGTATCTTACGGGAAGCACAAGAAATCAAAACTCCTATTATCGCGACTAGCGACCAAATGTGTTTAGGACTTGCTAACATGACAGAAGAACCTGTCGAAAAAATTGTGAACGCTCTTGTTACAGGGCAACATCCAGGAGTCTTAATTCTCGACTACTCAAAAGTGGGTGAGATTGCGGTTCAGACGGCTCTCAAGATAGCTCCAATACGAAAGAAGCATAAAGCAGTGCCAGATGTAAAAACCCTGATAGAGTTTGCTGAAAAATGCACAGATTGTGAAAGGTGTCGAAGAAACTGCCCTCTAGACTTGTCAATAGACAAAGCGGTTTACGGAGCACGCAGCGGTGATCTAAAGAAACTAGTAGACGTCTACGATCTTTGCATCGGTTGTGGGCAATGCGAATCTGAATGTACACCGAACATTCCCATAATTAGCCTCATGGAAAAAGCAGCTGAACAAAAAATCAAATTTGAAAAATACAAGATCAGAGCTGGCAGAGGTTTTATCAAAGACACAGAAATCAGAAAAGTTGGCCGCCCCATTGTTCTTGGCAGAATCCCTGGCGTAATCGCCTTTGCCGGGTGTCCACACTATCCGCACGGAGGAATAGAAGTTGCCGAGATGGCAGAAGAATACTTGAAGCGTAGGTACATTGTTGTCTCGTCTGGATGTTCCGCCATGAGCATGGCGCAATACAAGAACGAGGAGGGAAAAACCCTCTATGAAGCGTACCCAGGAGATTTTGATGCAGGTTGCCTAGCCAACATGGGATCCTGTATTTCAAACGCCCACGCCATCGGAGCGGCTATTAAGATTGCAAACATATTCGCTCGACGGCCATTACGGGCAAACTATGAAGAAATTGCTGATTACATCCTGAATCGTATCGGCGCAATATTGATGTTGTGGGGAGGTACTACACAAAAAGCATTATCGATTGTTACAGGTGCTAATCGACTGGGAATCCCTGTCATTCTTGGTCCACAAGGTTCAAAGTATAGAAGAATGCTACTCGGGCGTAAAGAGAAGAAGGGCAACTATATGGTCTATGATGCAAGAACCGGTGAACAGGTTTTCATTGGACCAGCTCCAGAACATTTGGTATATACCACTGAATCTAAAGCAGAGGCACTGGTTATGGGAGCAAAGCTCTGCATTAAACCAAACGATACAACAATGGGTAGACAGATCAAGCTCACCCATTACATTGATATTCATAAACGATATTTTGGAACAATACCCGAAGACGTCCACCTCCTAGTGAGAAGTGAAGCCGACGTACCATTCACAATGAAAGAAGAAATCCTCAACTTTCTAAAAGAAAAGAACTGGCAACCAAACGTCATCCCAGATCCAACACTACTCAAACGAATGATTCGATCAAGGAAGTGATTACTATGGCAGCTTCACCATGGCAGATAGGGGGTACACCGGGCCCAAAGGAAGCAGCAACACTAAAACCTGAAACTGCAGCCAAACTCATTCAAATAGCAAAAAGACCTATAGTTGTAGTAGGCTTATTAACGTCGAAAACAAAGGTGGGCAATGAACATTTAATTGATTTTGTCATCGAGTTAAGCAAATTAGGGATACCTGTGGTTGCTACAACATCTACGCTAAAAGAATTTCTTAAACGAGGATTCAAACCATCAGCGTCCATGGGTCTTTCAGACTTGATAAATAGACTTACCGACCCAACATGGAGCTTGGATGGCAACGGCGTCCATGACCTTGTTATTTTCCTTGGAATCCGATATCCTATTCTATCTCAAATGCTCTCCACACTCAAGCATTTCGCCCAGAGCGTAAGAACTATTTCTTTGGACGGATTTTTCCAGCCAAACGCTGATTGGTCTTTTCCCAACATGAAAGAAGAAGAATGGGAAGAAAAAATGGCTTTTTT
>CAYFTS010000236.1:0-1560 GCA_964346135.1 uncultured Candidatus Bathyarchaeia archaeon
TTATCAACATCTCCTGATATAGAGGGAGTAACAAACTTTAGCTTTGACGCAATCATAAACGCTAGTGGGTGAGCCGTTTTCTTCACTCTCTGAGATGTGTATTTTTGTAGAACGATTACACAATAACGTTTATTAAGTCTTAATACATATTATAAATCTACGGTGCAAAACCGCATGAACATTTTAAAAATAAAAGGCGAACGCATTGTCGCAACAGCTACTTTAGCTCTGGTTGTTTATACCCTAGCTCTCGCCCTAACCGGCCAAGTGATGTCGACACTTCAAGCAAACAGGACAATATCAAATTCTGGAGCAGTGATGGCGATAGGGGTAGGAGTCTATTGGAATTCCGACGGCACAAACATGGTGACCTCAATTAATTGGGGAATACTTGAGCCGGGCTCAAGTACGAACCGTACTTGTTACATTAAGAACGAGGGCAATTCTGCCTCAACTCTATCTCTGAATACATCAAATTGGAATCCGACAAATTCTTCGGATTACATATCTTTGACCTGGGACTATGGTGGACAACTTGTTAATCCAGATGAGATCATTCCAGTGGTCTTGACACTAGCAATATCAGATAGTGTTACAGGAATAACGAGTTTTAGCTTCGATATCATCATAGCTGCAAGCGGGTAAGACTATAAAACTGCAGTTATACATAGACACAAGTTGCCTCTTCTTTCTTTTTTGATATTCATAATCTAACGTAGGTATCGCAGGTGGTCAGGATCACTAATTTTCCTGCGGAATTACCAACAATACTTTTCAATTTGTGAATAAGCTATTTGTTTTTTGGTAGCTGCCCAGAATCTAGGCAGATACTTAAGAACCCTTGACTACAACGAATACATTTGTCAAGACTTGTGCTCTCATTTAAGTTGGCTTGCCTCTGCGGAAATGGAGTTTAAGAGGTTTCCCATCCATATCTCTTGGGATGGGCACACCCATCAATGATAGTATTGTTGGGGCTAAATCCTTAAGCGGAATTCTTATTTTCTTTTTCTCTTCGAGTTCCAAGTCTAGCGAACAGATGATTCCAGGGACGTCGACTGGATCGTGAGTTCCATCGTGGCCTCCACTCCACATTGGATTTTCCTTAACATATCTTTTTAGCTCATTTTTTTCCATGATTTCAGGGTTTCTGGCGGCTTGCCAACCCTTCTTGAATATTATTGACAAATCTGGTGCGTCTGAAAGGTATTTGCCAGTGTAAACATCCTTTCTTTTCAAAATGTCTTTGAAGGGAATCTGTCCATTTATCTTTGTAAGCATTAGTTTGTCTGTTATTTCTTTTCTTATTTCTTCGTATTGCTTTCCGAGTTTGATGTGGCCCGCGGGCTCTCTTCCTTTTACGTTTAACCAAATATCTCCGTAGCCGTACGAAACTGCTTTGCTTTGTTCTAAGTCTATTTTTCCGTTCTTTGTCTTGACCAATCCGATTTCTTCTAGGTAGTTGTTAACTACGACCTCTTTTTCTACTGGGCAAAATCCGTGATCCGAAACGATTATGGTGATGGTGTCTTCGTCTACAGAATTGGAAAAATCTTCTGT
>CAYFTS010000237.1:0-12454 GCA_964346135.1 uncultured Candidatus Bathyarchaeia archaeon
ATAATGGAACATAAATTTGAAATGAAAGTCGTAAAACCGCCACTGCTCATCAAGTATGTACCTGACGAAAAAGGTTCAGAGGAATGCCGTAAACTAGGAAAAAATGTTGCTGAACAAACTCTACAATCATCTTAAGCGTACATTAGAGCTTTTTTCCGCAATGAAAACAGAAATTGGCATCGAGTGAAAACAGGGCTCCACAGTGGGGACAGTTAGAAAAGTTTTTCTGTTCTTCTTTTTTCTCAATAGAATCTAAGACTCCTTTCCCAAAACTCTTCGTAATATTCCAAGTTTTTCTTATACCCTTTCCGACAAGTTCTCCCGTTTCTTCAGCTACTTTCTCAATTTTAACGGGTTTCTCTTCTTTTTTCGATTCAGTCTCACTCAATTTATTTCTCTCCAAATCACAAGTTAAAAAGTTAGAAACCTTACGGTTTAAGACTTTTGAAGGAGAAATTAAGATTTAAAATGCTTATTATACATGTGCACGTGAATTTCATTAGTACTTTGTAGCCAGCGCACTCGTAGCTAACTTAGGAAATTTTTATGATTTTTAATCCATCTTTCCCGTAAGTTAGTAAGGTGGGGAATAGTCCCCTTATTGGAGAAGCCAGTTTAGGCTCATGAGCGCTAGTGTTGAGGAGAAACAGGGCAGTTGCTTTGGTTTGGGGGAGCATGTCTAACATATAAAGCAAAAACTTGTAGACCTTATCAAAGCTCACTAAGTTTATAAGTTCGGAGATTTTGTCAAAGACCAGAACGATGTTTGTGTAGGTGTATCCTTCTAAAATCTTGCTTAAAGCCTCCAAAATTAAAGCCGTGTTTTTGACTGGTAGAATTACTTCATTTTCAGATGTCAACTCTGGCGTCGAGGCAGAGGTTGATAAGAAGACGAATTTAACTGCTGGCTGCATAGTTAAATGCGCGCGGATAGAGCTTGTTCTAGAGGTAAAAATGAAGACGGGTTCAACATTAGCTCTACTCTCCTTCGCCAAGTCGTCCACAACTTTCTCATAGTCGGAGAGAGGATCAAATTCCAGCAATATCTTGCGATCAATCATCCTTTCATGATCCAAGCCCAATGACCTCGAGAATAAGTTCGTGTCTTCAAGGAGGTCAATGAAGAATCTTTTTGGCATCATGCTTCCTCCGCCAAAGGCTTTCAAGATTTCAGTAACCTGTGTCTCCGTCATGCGCCCTACATTTACAGCGGTGATCTCCATGAGAAAGGGAACATACACTACTCCCACTGGTTCTTTAGACTCCACCCATTCCGAAACATTCGGGTCGTCCCATCTAGGGTCCAGCCAATATTCTTTCACCCATCTCTGCCATTGTCCATTAAGAAAAGAGAAGTCACCAACATCTTCGATACTTCTTGCATGTTTGTATCCTTTTCTCTTCGCTTCATTCCACTCATCAAGCCCGTTCTTAACTGCCCTTTCCTTGTCGAATTCACCATTAGGCATGAAATTCTCGGTTACGCTTCTCAGAATTAGTACGCCTTTCCTTTCATATTTTTCCACGTCGATTCCATGCTCTTTAAGCTTGGCTCTAACGGTTTCACTCTCCTCGTCAGGGTAAGTGTAGTCGACTAGATCTCCGTTTTCTAACCCCTCACGAACAAAAGCTGCGAAAACTTTCATCTTATCCGCAGCGGGCGTGTACGTTAAAAGATTTGCCTCACCTTCCATAAAGTTAAAAACAGGACCAGTCTTCAAAACATCAGACGAAATAGAACGTTTCCGCCTCTCCCGTAAAAAATCTACAATAGGTAATTTAGACATGTTGCTATCCTTCAATTAATCATGAATTCCTCCAATATTTCACGTTTCTGAATTCGAAGTTCATATTTTAGGGCCTCGCTACAAAACAAGTTGGAGCGCACAATCCGCTCCAGTCTTTTCAAATAAGAGCGCGCGAGGTTAACGCTGAACCTTGCCTGTTCTATTCGATTTTGTAGTAGCTGAGCCCTGCCGTCACTTCGCTGGATATGGCAAACCACACAATTGTCACGGTTAAGTCTCCTTGAGAGACGATGTAAGCTGCGCCCGCGGATATCCCTTTCAAAACCGCTAAGACAGCCACCAACTTCGGTTTAAATTGAAATCCCATTTTAGCCTTTTCACCCCCCTTCTATGGCTCTGTTATCTCAAAACCCATCTTTACTAGCATCTTACGAACCTCTTCTGGATGCAAATACTGAACTCCAGAAGTAGCTGAAACCTCTGCAAGCCTCACAACATCAGCAAGACTAACCTCTGGTCTTTCAGGCAGTCCCCAATTAAGCCGACAACTAGTCTTTCCAGCATCTAAACCAGCCTGCGAGATTAATGGTGTAAAGATTTCGCGTTCCACAACCCGTTTCACGAAGCGTTGAAGAGCCATCACCTTACGTTCGGCAATAGCTATAGCCGCTTTTGCAGATGCTTCCGTGAAGCCAGGTGTCGTAAACAGTTTCGGCAATGGAGTTTGCCCGCCCAAATACACTTGATTTAGAATATGCTCCACATAAGCTTCGTATCTGGCTCTAGGATCAACCGCCATCGTTTTAACATCCGCATCCGCCCTGTCATAAACAAACCTTGCACCAGCGTTAGGCTTCACTTTAATGAGACGTTGATACTCCGCAAGCTTCTGCTGATGTTTTTCGCTTAGTGCCCATGTGGAGTCTTATAAAGTCTGGTTACAGTTTGATTTTGATGGGTTCTTTCAGATAGTCCGTTGTTTTTTTGTCAATAGCCTTTGTGATCTCTTCGTCGCTTTCTCCCCGCTTGATGTCAATCTTCTTTTCAGTTGGTTCAATATGGTTCACATTAACTCTTCTACGCTTCACTTTGGTAATTTTCTGAGGACCAGTTATGAGCACAAAGTTTTTGTCAACTACATCTACGATTATGCATTTGCTTCCTGCTTCTCGACCAGCGATTTTGACGCAGATTCTTCCAACCTCGATTGCTGGCAACATGAAACCTCCAATAATGTCTTTGAAAGTAGAAAACATCAACCATATTTATAACTTACCGAACCTCAAACCATTTTTTTCAAGACTTTCCTAACACAACACGGTCAATCGTCATGCACAGCGTCTGAAAAACCTCGTTAGACTCTAACTCAGTAGTGTCAAGTATCAAATCGAAAGGTGATAAGTCCTCTCCAAGCTCAAAACCATACAAGTTCTTGTAGATAGTCTTGGTTTTTGCATCTTTTTTCTTCAGAACGCTGAGAGCCTCCTTAATGCTGAGGCGGTCTCTCCTTGCGAGTCGTCTAGCCCGTTCCTCCGGCGAGACTTCTAACCACACTTTGAAAGCGTTTTCCTTTAAGAGCCAAGGCATGGTCCAGCTGTCAAAGACAACGTTTCCTCGTTTCGCCCAATCCATCAACTCGTCGTCCACTCTCTTGTCAAACTCGTGATTCTTCGTTCTCTGTTGAAGAAACTTCATTCCCTCCTCGCTTTCCCACCAGCCTCTCTCGCCTGGTTTGTATCCCATTTTTATGGCTAATGCTTTCAGCACGCCTCCACCGGATACATATTTAAGTCCATATTTTTTGGCTAAGCGCTTAGCTAACGTGCTTTTTCCACATCCAGTCATTCCAGCCACGCAAATCACTATTTTCTGCTTTTTGTGAACCACGGCTAGGAGCTCCTTGTCGCCTGCTTCAAAAGTTCTCGAACACAGTTATGACATAAATGACCACCGTACATGCGTCCCAGCCTCTTTTGACTTGCAGTAAGCTTCCGCAGTTGGGATGGATTTGCGCTGGGAACTCCTGAGAGAGTCTGGTCGCACCTTACACAATGTAAGATACTGGTTTTCTCCTGCTTGTAGTTTGTTTTGCTGCCTCCTCCTGGCAGTTGAACAAGACGCCGTTTTCTGCTTCTCGTTCGCAGGGAGGGTTTAGGCATCTACTCAGTCGCTCCCATTCCTAAGCCAAAGAGACGTGAAAAGAGGACGCCAGAAGTTAAGGAGCAGAGGGGATACCACCAGACGATGGTTAGTTGTAGTGTCCCGCCAAACCATGGGAGATGCGCAATCACTGTTGGACCATAAAAGCCTATGAGAAACTGCCACAGAAGGAGAATGGGAACGAAAAAAATCAGGGAAACCTTCATTGACTGCCACGCCATTTTAGACTGAATCTTCATGATTCGAGGCTGCTGCTTTTGAACCTTGGCAAGCAGTTTTTTGTCACCGCTTTTTCTCGCTTTCTTGAACTCATCATTCCAAGCGGAAATCTCCCGTTGCCAAGCCTCACGTTGTTCTTTATTGGTGAGAAGTCTGTTGGCTAGAGACGTTACGAACGTGAGACCTATGCCAAGGAGCAGAACGGCGATTGTTGCCCCTGGCGCATTTGGTTGCAACAAGGCGTCTAGAAGCGACATCATATTTCACCACTCAACAATTTCATAACCTCTTTCGCTGCTTTAACTTGTTCTCCACCGGGGTTTTTAATAATTTTCACTGATGCACCAGTTAAAACTGAACACGCAGCAGCCATAAACCTTGAAAAAAGAAACTCTTCCATTATTTCACTTTCCAGAGCTTTGTCTCTTTTCCGAGTTTCGTCTCTAAATCTGCGGGAAAGCACCTCCTGTGGTTCAGCTTCAACCAAAACAAAAGCAGTAGGTTTTAGAAGTTGCAGAACTGGAAACGGTAAACCCGCTAAATATCCGTCCACAGTTTTTATAGACATGTGAGTGTCCACAATGACAACTCCCTCAGCGTTCACCGCCTTTTGAGATATAGTCTCCGCCGCTTTCTTCTGAAGATCAAGTTGAAAAGACAGAGTTGTTTTTCTCAAATCGTCTCTGTGAAAGGTTTTACCGAGTTTCTTGGACAGCTCCACCATAACCGTCCCGTAGTTTATCGCAACAACTTTTCTTCCAGCCTGTTCTGCAAGCTTCAAGAGTTCATTGCAAACCGTGGTTTTGCCAGTTCCAGGTATACCCGTGACAATCACAACTCTGCCCAATTGTTACCCTCCAAGAAGACCGCGAAGCGCTGGATACATTTCTGCAACTCGCTCCTGCATCAGAAGCTGATAGTATTGGTAAAGAATACCCACAGATAACAAGACACCCATTCCAGACCCGAAGACACCGAAGAAATCCGCTACCGAAGCAATTAACCCAACTATTATTCCGCCAAGCACCGCGACTATAGGAATGTAACGTTTGAGAATCGTTTCAACTGGTCTTTGAGACCTTCGAAATCCAGGAATTTGCATCCCAGAGTCAACGAGCTGTTTTGCCACGGTTTTTGGACCTAAACCTCCTACCTCAAGCCATGTGAGGGAGAATACAATGCAAAATGCAATCATGATGCCCGTGAATATCAACGCCCGTGCTGGGTCGGTCGCAACTTCCGATAGGTTTCGAGGAGAGATTACGTAGTACACTAGACCACCTACAGGTGCAACTTGAGTCTGACCATTTGCTGGAACCGTCTCATACATCCCCAGAAGATTAAGGAAAAAATTCGTGTTGCCTTGATTGTAACTGCTCCAAAGAATTTGGGAGAAGAAGTAGACGTTTGCAAAAAGAGCCGCAGCGAAAATTACGGGTAGGTTAGAAACGTACAAAAGTTTTATTGGATATCGGCTGCGAAACCCGCGATAACCAGCATAAGAGATGGGGAGCTCAACTCTAACCCCCTCCATGTAGATCACGACCAGAAAAACTGCTATAGTGACGAAAAAACCTAACATTGTAGGAAGATTCAAAGCGTTGCCTTCCGCATCCAATCTATTTAAGAAAATGTTCCCTAAAGGTTTGCCACTCAGCAAAGCTTGAAACAGAGCAACTATCGCCCCATGGCTAAACCCATCTCCCATAGGACCAAGCGGATTCAAGGCGGACCAAAGAATGTTCTGAGCCACTCCTGCCATGATAAACAAGCTGATTCCGCTGCCAATTCCCCAGCCTTTCTGTATCAACTCATCCAAAAGCATAAGCACCACTCCAGCGACTAGAAGTTGAATGAAAATTATGATGGAAATCCTCACATCTGCAACTTGGAACACCCCGCCAATTATGTAAGCGGACGCTTGAAATGCTATGAAGAGCAGGGAGAAAACTTTGCTGGCAACAGTGAATAGTCCTCGATCGTCAGGATTAGAAAAATCAGCGCTAATCATCCCAGACCCAGCGAGAAGCTGTAGTACAAGACCAGCGGTTACGATGGGACCTATTCCCAACTCCATCAAGGAGCCCCTGCGAGAGGCAAAAATCACTCGAAGAAATCGAAAAGGGTCTTCCGCGCCCAATGCAATACCGAAAAGCGGCACCTCACTCATGACAAGGTATAATATTAGTGCTAAAGCGGTCCAGAAAAGCTTTTCATTAAATCCTACCCTGCGCTCTGGCGGTTTAACCTCAAACATAACTCTTGAAAGAGGCCTAAACATTCCGAGAAATCTGCCAGCCATAGTTTTCCCTTCACCCTCCATCTCATAAAGCAAATTAATGGTCTAACATAATTAATTTTTAGTTTCAACGACAGGTTCTGTTTCCTTTAAGATTTGACCGCCAGCCTCTTGCACTTTTTTGGCTGCGGTCTCGGAATGAAATGCAACTTTAACAAGAATTGGTTTGGTAACGGTGCCCATTCCTAAGAGTTTGTCGTACCCCAATTTGTTGAGATCTAACAAAACTTTTCCTCCCTTCTTTTCCAGCTGCTCTTCCAAATCCAGCTTATCAACAAGTTCCTCCAATTGTCCCAAGTTGATTATGTTGACCTTTTGGCCTAGGCTTCGTGGTGATGTGAATCCTTTCTTCCCGAAGTAATCAGGCTCGTGCTTCACTATGTAGGTCCATCCGTGTTTGTGAAGACCAGCCTTTCCGTGGCCTCCTCTTTTGCCTCCTCCTCTGTGCTGTCCAACTCTTCCGTAACCATGGGTTCTTGAACCGCGTCTTTTTCGAACTTTTCGAAGTTTATGAGGAGACAAAACGTTTTTCGCTCCTTTTTTTTAAACAACTATTCCTTCATGTCAGCGCTGTCTTGTATCTCACAGTCCATACTAACTTTTAAATCTTCACTCATTATTTTTGCTCATCTCAAACTTAACTACCAATTTGTTAAATATTAAAACTGGAACAAAGTTCTCTTAAGGATACATGAGAGAGAATCCATGAAAAAACCATCAGATGTTAACACACTCAAAGAAATCTGCAAAGAAATTGAAAAAGAGAGCAAAGTAACTGGAAACCATCTCACGCGACTTTCTGCAGCGTTCGGCTCCCGTTTTACAAAAGCTTGGGATGCAGTAAAAGAGAGGAAAATAAAAAAGTACGTCTTTAAGCCAAGTGGCAGGGTCGTTTGGATTGTGGTCGGCAAGGGGCGGGAGTATCTTGTCATGCCCGCTGCTGAGTTCTGCTCCTGTGAAGATTTTTACTTCCAGTTTGATAAAGGTCATCTGTGTTACCACATTATTGCGCAGAAGCTGGCTGAAGCTTCAGGTCGTTTTGATTTGATAGAGGAAGAGGATTCTTTCTACGAGGTTTTGATAAGGGAGTGGAAGACGGTTGAGACTAAGGTTTCTAGGAAGCATCAAAGAGGGGAAGAGGCTACGACTTAAATAGGATTTCCTCCAAAATAGAAGGGGCAAGGAATTATATCATGAGCTTGGGACAATACTTTGGACTTATAAATTTGGGGCAATATTTCGGAATTATAATTAATGTCTTGACAGTGTTAGCCTTTATCGTTTTGGTTTTAGCCTTTGTCCACATGATCTACGGCAAAGAAGAAAAAACTGAATAAAATTTTCATGCTTGTTTCCGCAACAAAAGAAACAGAATTACTCCAACAATTGTTACAGCAACAGCAAGTATAATCACCCAGATGGAGTTTGGCCCAGCCCCAAGCACTATCGGAATAGGTCCAATAAATACTATTGCACCAAAGTTTGCCGAAGTTCCAGAAAGAACAGCTGCGATTGTGATAAGAATCATTCCTATGAAGATTAACAGAAAGCCTAGAAGAAACAGTTTAAATGGAGTTGGCCATGGACCTGCTTGAAAAAGGGGAGTCTCCGGCTTAAGATGTTTATAACATTCTGTGCAAACCCATGTGTGCGGTTCTAGACATACTTCGCAGACTTCTCGTCCACACTGTTGGCAGATGTATCTTGCTGAACGTTTGCCGCAAATTTTGCATGGTCTTACTTGCGTATGGAAATCCTCCTTCACCTGAAAACTAAGTAATAAAACACCATTACGAACAGTATGAGAATGATTAGGATTATGGAAAGCAAAAGAAGTGTCCTCACTGATTCTTTGTCGGTGCCAAAAATTATTGGGAAAGGCCCTATTATCACTGCTCCTCCTCCCCTAACTTTTCCCTTGCCTCTGATGTTTATGAAGAACATGAGAACAATAGCAAGGAGGGTTATTAGAAACCCAGTAAAAATCAGTATCATACCTATGTTGAACAGTAATTGATCGCTCATCTAATAGCTCCTCACTTCAACAAATTAGAAGTTATTGTTTAAATAAACTTTAATAGCGACTTATCCTTGTCTGAGTTCCGAAAAGTTTGTAGGTAAAGGAGAATGAGTTCCGAAGAGATTATTCAGCGAATTATTTCTTCTAGAAAAGATCTCACGCATGACAAGATTCTTGAAATGATTGATGATAAGAAGAAGACGGCTGAAGGATACTTCACGGATGAGGTTGCGGCGCGACTTGTTGCTTTAGAGCTTGGAGTGGAAATTCCATGGTGGGAACCCTTCCGACCAAACGTTTCAATAAAAGACGTCATTTCCGGCTTAAACAACGTAACCGTGATGGGACGCGTCACCCGCGTATATTCAGCTAAAACTTTCACTCGCCAAAACGGAACAGAGGGAAAAGTTGCACGTTTACTCATTGCGGATAAGACTGGGACGTTAAGAGTGGTTCTCTGGGATGAGAAAACGAGTCTAACAGAGTCGGGTGGAATAGAACGGGGACAAATCATAAAGGTTTCTCACGGCTATGTGCGAGAGGGACGGGATGGAAAACTGGAGCTACACGTAGGGATGCGAAGTGAAGTTCAGATTTCCCCGCCAGACGCGGCTGAAAGCGAATATATTCCCGCTCTTTCCCGAAAAATTACAAAGATAGAGAAACTAAGATCAGACATGCATGACGTAGATGTTTTAGCCAGAGTCGTGCACACTGGAGAAGCTAGAGAATTTAAGCGACAAAACGGCGAGACGGGACAGGTTTCTACGCTTTTAATAAAAGATGAAACTGGAACAATCAGCCTTAACCTTTGGGATGAAAAAGCAGCTCTTTCTGAACAACTCCGCCCAGGAGACATTGTGTTGATTGAAGGAGCCTACACACGTGAACGGTTTGGAGATCTAAAACTAAACTTGAGCAGGCGGGGAAGTTTGAGACTGAACCCTAGGTTGGCAGAAACTGAAAAACTTCCGCCTCACAAAGAAACGACGATGAAAATATCTGAGGTTAAAGAGGAGGGTGGTCCAGTCACTGTTAAGGGAACGATTACAGCAACTCCAGATATTAGGGAAGTCGTCACAGCCAAGGATGAGAAGATAACAGTTGCCTCCTTCGAGTTAGCAGATGACACAGGAAAGATCAGAGTTTCAGCTTGGAGAAAACTGGCAGAAGTTGCCAAAGACTTTGGGGCTGGAACTCAGATTGCAATTAAGAACGCATACGCAAAAAAGGGTTTTACAGATCAGTTGGAACTCACCACTAGGTCGTTCACGACCGTGGAGGTCTTATCTAAACATGGACATGGCCATCTAAAGGTTGTGAATGAACAATAATCTTTGAATAACTGACCATACATCTCATAGAAGAGCATGACTTTAAAATAATTATGATTATGTTATGAGCAGCAGTGAAGACGTTGAGGTAGAAGACATTATTTTACCATACACTTTAGGTCGCTAGTTTATTTGCCCACCGTTATCTCGATCGTGGAAACGTTGGATTTTCGCCCTTCCTCCCTAGTCATTTCTTCAGTGTCAATCTTAATGTTCTTAATTCCCAAGTCTTTCACAAAAGCTCGGCGAAGCAATTCAATCGTGTCAACAGCCCTGCTGATTGCTCTTCCTCTTGCTTTAACTGTAACGTCCTTTTCACCGCTGTTGAAAAAGGTGAGGCAGGCAACCACATAGTTCATCACGGGTTTTCTTCCAATGAGAACCACGTTTTCAGCTGGTTTCTTAGTTACTTCCTTAGGAGCAGTTTTCTTTTTTTCAGGTTTCGCCTTTTCTACTGGCTTTTTCGGTTTTTTCTGCTTTTTCTGTGCCAAATTTTTCCCTCCTTGTATATATCGAAGTTCGAAGTTGAAGATATCTATAAGGATTAAACTGTGTCCTCTTATATTTTTCCATACTTCAGTCAATTTGCCTCGGAATGACCCTTAACTCTCTCTTCTACAATCTGACACGTCACCAAGTATAATGCCAAGTTTTCTAATTACCTATTCAAATCACACGACATCCAGCGACGTACGATTATCTCAAGATTTAATAAGTTCCATGCTTGACAATTTTAGAAGCAAAGAAAAGAACTGGAGAAAAATTAAGAATGGTATTGTTTCAAGAGGTTAGATGGCACGGCAGAGGCGGACAAGGAGCATGGACCGCAAGCGAGCTACTCGCAAAAGCCGCCGTACACGAAGGAAAATACATCCAATCGTTCCCAGAATTCGGCCCAGAGCGCATGGGAGCACCATTACGCGCCTTCACCAGAATAAGCGACAAACCAATCAACCTCCACTGCGCTATATACACACCAAACGTGGCGGTCGTCCTCGACCCAACTCTGCTTAAGGCAGTTCCCGTAGCCGAGGGACTTCCCGAAGACGGCATTCTAGTTGTAAACACTCGAGAAAGTCCTGCTGAAGTCCGAAAACAACTGAACCTAACCGGACGCAAAGTGTGGACAATCTCAGCAACAGACATTGCAGTCAAAATAATTGGGAGACCCATCACAAACACTGCTATGCTAGGAACTGTTGCTCGCGCGATACCAATCGTGAGTTTAGAAAGCATAGAGAAAGCCGTAAAAGAACGTTTTCCACTTAAAATCGCTGAAAAAAATGTGCAGGTCATAAAAACAGCATACAAAGAGGCGAAATCGGAATGACAACCAAACAAAAAGGTTGGAAAGAACTCCCAATTGCCGGATTGTGCTGGAAACCATCCACAGAATATCTTACCGGAGACTGGAGAACATACAAACCAATGTTAGACGAGGAAAAATGCACTAAATGTCTGATATGTTATATAAACTGTCCAGACACAGCCATCAAATGGAAACCAGAAGAAGAAAAAATCGAATTTGACTACAACTTCTGCAAAGGCTGCGGCATATGTGCCAACGAGTGCCCTCAAGAAGCCATAAAAATGGTGCTCGAATAGAAAAGGAGGACAAGACGAAAATGGCGATAGCTAAGCAGGAAGTACGTGCACTGAGTGGAGATGAAGCAGTAGCATACGCCGTTAAGCAATCAGACGTGGACGTGGTAGCTGCATACCCTATAACGCCGCAAACCATAATCGTAGAAAGATTCAGCGAATACGTACACAATGGAGAAGTAGACACAGAATTTATATGCGTAGAGTCAGAGCACAGCGCTCTAACCGCATGCCTAGCCGCTTCAGCTACCGGCACAAGAACATTTACTGCATCAGGCTCCGCTGGACTAGCGCTGATGCACGAAATCCTATACGTAACATCTGGTTGCCGAGCCCCAGTTGTAATGGCAATAACAAACCGAGCTTTATCCGCGCCAATCAACATACACTGCGACCACGCAGACAGCATGGTGGAACGAGACGCAGGCTGGATACAAATTTACGTTGAAAACTCGCAAGAAGCATATGACTCGATTATACAAGCATTCAGAATAGCTGAACACCCAGACATACTTCTACCCACCATGGTGATGCTGGACGCGTTCGTCCTCAGCCACACGCTGGAAAGTGTTAAAGTGTTACCTGACGAAGTCGTCCGTAAATTCGTTGGAACACGACCAATACCACTTATAAAAAATCACAGAGGCGAGATGGTACCGTTTAAACTGGATCCAGAAAATCCCGTAACAATGGGGCCACTAGCCCTATATGATTATTATTTTGAACACAAAAGACAACAGGAAGACGCAATGCAAAGAGCTCCGCAAAAAATCAAGCAAATTCACGATGAATATGGAAAGATAAGTGGACGAAGATACGGAAACGGACTCATCGACTCTTATCGGCTAGAAGACGCTGAAATAGCAACAATATGTTTGGGTTCAACTGCTGGAACAGCCAAAACTGTCGTAGATCAACTTCGCGCCAAAGGAGTGAAGGCGGGATTACTTCGACTACGTGCTTACAGACCGTTCCCAGCACAAGACGTAACAAAAGTTTTGGAAAATGTGAAAGCCATAGCGGTTATGGATCGAAGCCACAGCTTCGGAGCCTACGGAGGACCAGTATTCCA
>CAYFTS010000238.1:0-12069 GCA_964346135.1 uncultured Candidatus Bathyarchaeia archaeon
GTAACAATAATTGACGACCCCACCGTAAAGAACAGTTACGGCTACTACGAATACGACGACGAAGGAATCAAAGCAAGACCACGATATCTCTACAAAAAAGGCGTCATAAACGAGTTCCTACACAACAGAGAAACCGCAGCGAAGATAGGTACAAAGAGCAATGGAGCATCACGAGCAATCAATTATGACCGAGAAGCCATAGTGCGCATGGCAAACACGTTCATGCAGCCAGGAGACATGTCTGAAGACGAAATCTTTGAAGACGTGAAACACGGCATTTACATGAAGTCGTTTACAGAATGGAACATTGACGACCGCAGATTCAACCAACGCTATGTGGGAAGAGAAGCGTATCTGATAGAAAAAGGCGAGTTAACCACGCCAATTGCGCGACCAATCATTGAGACAACCACTAAGACATTTTGGACGGCTGTAGACGCCATCACGAAAAAGGTTATGTTCGACTCAGGCACCTGTGGAAAAGGTGACCCAATGCAAGGCATGCCTGTCTATATGGGTGGACCCATGATACGATTAAGAGGAGTGTTTGTGAAATGAGCGAAATATTGGCTGAAACAGAATCAGTAATGAAAAAAGGTATTAGCATAGGCGCTGATGAAGTCATCGCAAAGACAACACTGGGTAGATATCGACAGACAAGATTCAGCAACAACGAAATCGACATATCAGTTGCGTGGAACGACTATGTCACAAACGTCATGTTAACATGGAAAAAACGCGTGGCAGCCACCCAAATTAGTAATTTCCGAAACATCGACGCCACGATGGAAAGGCTGTTCAAATTAGCCAAAGTTTCAAAAGAAAATCCTCAATACGGTGGAGTTGCAAAAGGCAAATTCAAGTATGCAAAGAGCACTGCAGATAAGACGCTGAGAGATTTAGACGATCCTTCTCAGTATGTGGAACTTGCGATAAACGCGGCTATAGAAGAGGCTGGATCAGAAACTAGCACAGGTGGCATATTGTTCACAAAGTTTGAAGATGTCTTTCTGGCATCATCTGAAGGACCAACAGTTCAAGACGCGAGGTCAGCGATTGAACTTTCAATTCGAGCGTTCTCTACCATAGACGCTTCAGGTCACGTAGTGGAATGTAGTTCAACTCTCAAAGACTTCGATTCGACAAGGGCTGGAGAAAAGGCTGGAAAAATCGCTAAGCTGGCAAAGAATCCGAAGCAGGGTGAGGCTGGGAAATACGATGTAATTTTTGAGCCTTTATTTTGGGGTTCGCTACTTGGCAGTTATGCGTGGATGTCTTCAGCGTTTAATGTTATGATTCAAATGTCTATTTTTACCAACAAGATTGGTCAGAAAGTTGCGAGTGACACTGTTACTTTGAAAGATAGACCAGCCGCGTACAGTATTGCAAACAGAACCTTCGACGACGAAGGATATCCTGTGGGAGAGACAACGATTATTGATGGTGGCATTCTCAAAACTTATCTTCATAACACTTCCACTGCGAAGCTCTTCAAAACTAAAACAACGGGCAATGCAGGGCTGATTGCTCCAACGGCTTGGAATATTGAAATGAATGCGGGTGATGTGGGTAGAGACGATATGTTTGATGATTTGAAACGTGGACTTTATCTGACAAACACGTGGTATACACGATTCCAAAACTACGCTACAGGCGATTTTTCAACTCTTCCAAGAGACGGTATATTTCTTATTGAAAATGGTGAAATCAAGCAATCTCTCAAAGACCTCAGGGTAAGCGACAACGCTCTAAAAATTCTCGGCAACATTGCCCACGTTTCAAAGGAGAGACAACACATTCACTGGTGGGAGGACGCTAGTCCACCGTCCCTCTGCCCATATGTTATCGCAGAGGACGTACAAATGACCAAGCCCACATAACTCCGTAAGAATAATGTACTTTTAGAACAGCAAGGAAAGGATGGCCACTTAACGTTTTCATCGACAATTTTGATTAAAACCTCGCAATATTCAGTTGATTTCCCACCAATTTATATGCAACTCCAACATAAGAACAGTTCAAATTCATGAGGCGAGAAAAATGGATTTAACAATTTTGGCAGATTATGCGCCGTACATTTTAATTCTTGGAGGCATCGTCGCAGCGTCTTGGCTGTTCGAAAGAACAATAAAGCCGTTAAGTTGGATAGTAAAAATAGCATCTTTTTTCGGGTTCATCATAGGAATCCTTCTGCTGATTACAGCGGCTGGGGTTTGGTCAACATCAGCGCTGGACGTATACACTCAATACCTCTTGATCGCCACAGGGTTAGCGTTAATTTTGAAGCCTATCAAAGACATTCCTTGGGCAGCTGTGATCGCTTTGTTGGTAGGAGGAGTGTGCGCTGGATACGTTTATCTCTTTTTTCCCTTACCAGAAACAGTTTTCGGCATATCATCAACATGGGTCTATTTAGCAATCTTTTTGGTCCCAGCGTTGCTTGTGTACATGTCATTCAAATTTATCGAAGACCTATTACGACTAGTAGGGTCAATCCTCGCCTCTAGGCCTGTGTCAATAATACTGGGGTTAATTTGTATTGTTCAAGGATTTCTTCTGCTCTTAGACAAAAGCTTGTTTACAATACTACTTGGGTGAATCAAAACAAAAAAATGAAAGGAAAGTAAAGGAAGAGTAGTTTTAGAAGCTAAAACTTGTTCATCCTTTTTTCGTGATTTCTTTGATCACTCCCGCAGCAACCGTTGTTCCCATGTCACGCACTGCAAATCGTCCAAGCTCAGGGAAATCGCTGTAGGCTTCAACGGAGATAGTTTGAAGTGGCTCAAACCGAACAACTGCGCCATCTCCAGTTTTTAGAAATGCAGGTCTTTCTTCAACAGTCTGTCCAGTTCGTGGATCCAGTTTCTTGATGAGCTCTGTGAATCTGCATGCAATTTGACCAGTGTGAGCGTGCAACACTGGGCTGTATCCAGCAGCGATGGCTGTCGGATGATAAATCACTATGATTTGTCCGATGAATTCCTTGGCAACGGTTGGCGGCTTGTCAGGATGACCTCCTACATCTCCTCTTCGAACGTCCTCTCTGGATATACCTCGAACATTGAATCCAATGTTGTCGCCGGGCTCAGCTTTTTTGATCCTAACATGATGAGTTTCAATGGATTTAACTTCTCCCTTAGTGTTTGACGGCATGAACACGAGCGTATCCCCTTCTTTCAACACGCCGGTTTCCACTCTTCCAACTGGTACGGTTCCGACTCCAGTGATTGTGTAAACGTCTTGTATTGGAAGGCGCAATGGTTTTTCGACGGGTTTGGGCGGTGTCTCTAAAAGATCAAGAGCTTCAAAGAGAGATGGTCCCTTGTACCAAGGCATCTTGTCGCTGGATTTAGCGAGATTGTCTCCGGTCCATCCGGAAGTGGGAACAAACGGGATTTTTTCAACTTTGTAGCCGACAATTTTAAGCATACGGGAAATTTCATTTTTGATTTCTTCATATCGTTCTTGGCTCCAGTTTACGGATTGGTCATCCATTTTGTTTATGGCAACAACCATCTGGTTTACGCCTAGCGTGTATGCGAGGAAGCCGTGTTCTCGAGTTTGTCCACCTGGTCCGATGCCTGCCTCAAATTCTCCTCGTTTAGCGGAGACAAAGAGGACGGCTGCGTCGGCTTGGCTGGCTCCTGTGACCATGTTTTTAACGAAGTCTCGATGTCCTGGTGCGTCAATGACGGTGAAGAAGTATTTTGGTGTCTCGAATTTTAGGTAAGCAGTATCTATGGTGAGTCCTCGTTCTCTTTCTTCCTTGAGTTTGTCGAGAACCCATGCGAATTTGAAGGTTTCTTTTCCAAGTTTTTTTGCTTCCTCTTCGTAGGTTTTAGCTATTCGTTCGTTTACAGCGCCAGTTAGGTAGAATAAGTGGCCTACAGTGGTTGATTTACCGTGGTCTACATGTCCGATTATGACGAGATTTAGGTGGGGTTTTTGGGCTTTGCTCATTCATTTCTCCTCCATATTTTATTTAGGTTCTTTCCTCCAATTGTATTGAAATTCGGTACAACATCAGTTCGTTCGGTTATTTTAATTTTCCTCTGCGCCGTTGTATAACCAGCTTTCAACTTTGTTCATAATCGGCTCGTTTACATCTGACTGAAAAATATAGGGCAGTCAACTCAGTTGCTGATTTCATTAAAGAGCTAAAAACGAATAAAACATTAGAGAAAAGAGTTTAGGGAAATACAAAGCATTTAATTGAAGTGCAATTCAACCTTTCGTAGGGGGAGCGCATTGAAAGAGGAGATGACGAGCTTCGACATCGCGTTAATCACTTTCGAGCTTAAACAGCTCATACTGAACGCTCGGATTGATAACATCTATCAACTTGGTCATGTTACTCTGCTCTTGAAGCTTCGTCAACCCAGCCAGTCTCCCCTTCATTTGTTAATCGAAGCGGGAAAGCGAGTTCACTTAACCTCCTATACACTTGAAAAGCCGCAAAAGCCTCCAGCCTTTTGTATGGCTCTGCGAAAGCACATCAGAAACGGCAGAGTTGTAGATGTTCAGCAACATGAGTTTGAGCGAATTATAACTATCAAAGTGAGTAAAAAAATGGGAGAATTCCAACTTGTATCTGAACTGTTCGGCGAAGGAAACATTGTTTTAGTAAGTCCAGAAAACGAGGTTCTCCATGCACTAACCTATCGAAGAATGCGGGATCGAAACATCTTGCGAGGCGAAACATTTCAGCATGCTCCGCCCCGTGGAAAAAACCCTCTGCATCTTAGTCGTCAAGAATTTGACGAAATAACAGGTTTCGGGCAGCTGGAAATAGTGCGGGCTCTCACAAAATTCTTGAGTATAGGAGGTCTTTACGCTGAGGAAGTTTTACTTCGAGCACAAATTCAAAAAAATGTTCCGTGCAAGAGCCTTACGGAGCAGGAGGTTGACAGACTGTTTGTTCAACTTCGCCAAATTCTATCCGCCATCGCTGCTGAAAAATCACAGCCTCACATCGTGATTGATGACAAGGGCAGCCAAATTGATGTGGTTCCTGTTTCTCTGGAAAAATATGCTCGTTTCAAACAGAAAGTGTACAAAACCTTCAATGAAGCTGTTGATGAGTATTATATGGCAATGGGTGTAAAAGAAAAAGTGTCTGAGACAACCGAAGAGGTTGAACGTGAACTAGAAAGACAGCGTAGAATTCTGCAAAGGCAACAAAAAAGCCTAGAAAATTCAAGGAAGAAGATGGAATTAAACAGGAAAATTGGAGACACAATTTTTGCACATTTAGGTGAGCTTCAGCATCTTCTCCAGAAAGTGGTGGACGAGAAAAAAGGTGGGAAACCGTGGAATCAAATAATTTTAGAACTTGAAAAGGAAAAAGATGCTGGCTATGTCCCCGCGATCTACTTTCACTCTTTAGAGCCTCATCGCTTAATTCTAAATGTTTCCGTTGAAGACGTAGTCTTCTCTCTTAACCTTCGTCAATCTGCGCAGGTTAATGCGTCGGGTTATTATGCGAAAGCGAAGAAGGCTGAAAAGAAACTGGAGGGCGCTAAGAAGGCTGTACAAGATACTGAAACTAAAATCGATGAACTGCAACGAGGATGGATAAAACAGGCCACGGAAACCGTTAAGCGTCCATCTAAGAGGAGGAAAAAGAGGTGGTATGAAAAGTTTCGATGGTTCTATTCTTCTGATGGTTTTTTAGTGATAGGTGGAAGAGACGCAACAACCAATGAGGTTCTCATAAAGAAACACATGGAGCCGCAAGACATAGTTTTTCACGCTGACATTCCCGGTGCACCGTTTGTTTTAATCAAGACTGAAGGGAAAACTCTGCCTGAACAAACGATTGTGGAGTCGGCTCAGTTTGCAGCTTCCTATTCTCGAGCTTGGAAAGAAACGTTTGGCGCGATAGATGTCTACTGGGTTCGTCCCCAGCAGGTAAACAAGAGTCCACCGTCAGGTCAACATCTTAAGAAGGGGGCGTTTATGATTCACGGTTCAAAAAACTACGTTAGAAGTGTTCCGTTAAGAGTTACAATTGGAGTTAACATAAAAGAGGGACAATCAACAGTCATCGGAGGTCCAGTTGAAGCCATTTCAAAACAAACAAACAATTTCGTTGAAATAGTTCCGGGAAAGCACTCCAGCAGTGAACTTGCTAAACGGATACGACGGTTACTGGCTAAGAAGGCTCCTAAAACTTTGGAAAAACTGGTTCTGGAGATTTCGTTGGAGGAAATACAAAAGTTCATTCCTTCAGGTGGAGGAGCCGTGAACGTTGCTGTGCGCCGTTAAGTCGTTAGTTTAGCTATTGAGTTCTTTAACAGTTTTCGCAGGTGTATCTGGTTCTAACACCCATAAAGTGGTGACATCCTCCTGCAATTTTTCTCTTTTTTGGGATTTCACTGCTGTTTTCCGGGAAAAATACTGTTTTTAACATATCTTTTCGCTATATGATTCAAATATGGGCTATGGGAGATTAGAACCCCTGATGGCGACGTACATAGCAGTTTTGGAGAAACTCTGTTTTTAACATTCTGCTGCTATTAAGAACCAAATATGCGTTGGAACTCTTTGAGGTAGGTTTTGAATGTGTGTGCTATATGGATGGCGAGTTTTTCTTTTGAAAGCGGAAATAACGGCGGGAATTATGTCTCTACTAGCCGGCGGATATGGGTTTTCAGCACAGAACTGGGGGCATTTGTTCGGATTCCTCTGCTATTGAAGTGAGTGAGTGTGGCTTGAAAACCAGCAGTTCTTAACTCATCTATCGTTTTGGTTAGAGGTGGAATTCGTAAATTCAATTTGTCACAGACCTTATCCATCGCGTAATAGGTGACTGGCGCTTCTGTTTCAATCTGAGCCAAAGACAGTAACTTGTGAATCTTCTTTTTCTGTCCAAGATGCATTTCAGCAACTTCTTTCTCCATCAGCGCACAGAATTCTTTGTCAAAAATTTTGCCAAGCCATAAGGGTCCAGCGGCGTTCAGTTTGGAACCACACTCGACGCAATCTTGTCTCCAAGGAGAAAACATTCCTTCAGACACTTCTCTGTGAAGGCAAGTGAAACAGTGAAGAATATGTCCCATCTTTCTAACGCTTTTGTCAGCTTGCTTTGCACCACGGCGGACCACAGCATACACTCGAACATAATGGTCCGTGCTGTGGGTGAATATGACTTCAAACCCTATTTCATGCTTCGCCGCGGTCATGGTTAGACATCCCGCTAAAAGCCGAACAGCCAACTCGTGACAATAGCTGGTCCGCAACGGTTTCCCACCGTACTTTCGGACACAAGCTTTGGGATGTACGCCGCAAAGAGGAGCCATGTCAGTGGCGGTTAAAGCCAGTAGCCCACCATTGCGCAAAGCTCGAATAGCAGAATCCATGTAAGGCACTGGCGACCCAAAAGGGTCAACGTCGACAAAGTTGAATCTTTTGCGGGGTATTGCGTATCGGCTTAAAAGTAGATTAGCATCTTCTTTTGTGACAGAAACTTGTTCAGTCAGTTTGTTACGCTCTATGTTGAGCTTGGCGAGCTTGATTGCCTGAGGGTTAATATCGTTTACCACAACCTTTCGTACACCATCAACCTCCACTGCAAACCTAACGCTTCGAATGCCACAGCCAGCTAAAGGTTCACAAACAGAAACCTCCTTTCCCACCTTTCGTTGATATGTTTGCAACGCCAAAACCGCCACGTCTCTATTCAACTCCATAGCTGGATTGTAAAACACTGGCGCCTTAGAAGGAGCATACTCCCAAACCTCTTTCACGTAGGCTTTCAGCTCAGGCACTACAACACTAGTTTTTCCCTCCCTCACAACTTCTGTGGGAAAATCTAAGTTCAAAATGCATCAACAATAAGATTTGTTAGCGTTCTATTTTAATAGGATTTGCGAAAAAGAATTTCAAGGTGAAACGCTTTGAAGCGCCTCATACTCATAACTGGACAACCAGGCATCGGCAAGACAACTGTCCTCCTCCAGATAGTAGACGCTCTGAAGGTTAAGGGATACAAGATTGGCGGTATGGTCAGTCGTGAAGTTCGTGAAGATGGAACTCGTGTGGGCTTCGAAATCGTTGACTTGAAAACCGATCAGAAAGGCTGGTTGGCGCATGTAAGTCAACCAGTTGGTCCCAAAATCAGCAAATATTGCGTGAACCTTAGTCACCTTGACGCTATAGGCGCAGGTTCAATCCTCAACGCTGTAGCAAATGCCGACGTTATTGTTGTAGACGAGATAGGTCCCATGGAACTGTTTTCACCCGCCTTCAAGGAGGCTGTTAGCAGAGCTGTAGAAAGCGAAAAACCAGTACTTGGAACTATCCATTACAGGGCGCGAGACCCGTTGATCACAGCCATAAAAGCAAGAGAAGATGCGGAAATTCTTGAGGTAACCCAAAAAAACAGAGAGCACCTCCACAACCTTATTATTGACAGAGTCGTTCAGTTCCTACAAAAACTGTCTTAAGAGCTGTTAACATGCGAATAGTCGGAGTGGATGATGCTGGCCGTGGGGCGGTAATTGGTCCTCTAGTAATCGCTGGTGTTTTGATTAATGAAAAAAATTTGCCTAGACTTAAAGAGTTGGGAGTGAGGGACTCAAAACGTCTTTCTCCCCGTAGACGAGAACAACTTGCTGAGGAAATACAGAAACTGGTTTTGAAATATCATGTCATAAAGTTGCTTCCAGCTGAGATTGACAAAGTAGTTGAAACTGGAAGAAAACTTCATAGACTGAACCGCCTTGAGGCTCAAACAATGGCTAAAATAATAACGGTTCTCAAACCTGACATCGCCTATGTAGACGCGTCTGACGTGTTGGCTGACCGCTTCAAAAATCACATAGCCGAAAACCTTTCTTTTGATGTCCAAATTGTATCAGAACACAAGGCAGATGCAAAATATGTGGTTGTGTCAGCAGCCTCCATCATAGCTAAGGTGGAGCGTGACAAAACAATTGCCGAGTTACGACAGAGACACGGAGACCTAGGCTGTGGCTACCCTACCGACGTTAAAACCATAGAATTTTTAGAAAACTGGATTCAAAAATTTGGATTCTACCCAGATTTTGTGCGTAAATCATGGAAACCAGCGAAAAGACTGAAAACAAGAGCTGAAGCAAAACAAACAAAACCTGTTTAGGAAACAGAAGAGCTCTTCACTATTTTTAATTCATCCTTCTCATAGGTTAGCAAGTTGTGGAATAGCCCTCTTATTCGAGAAACCACTTGAGGCTCATGAGCGTTTTTGTTGAGGAGAAACAGAGCAGTTGTTCTTTCTGAGGATAACATATCCGCCATGTACAGCAAAAACTTATAGGCTTGATCAAAGCCCACCAACTCGATGAGCCTAGAAAGATTATCAAAGATCAAAACCACGTTTTCTTCAGTGTGCACTTCTAGAACCTTGTTGAAGGAATCCAACATTAGAGCAGTGTTGTTAGCTGGCAAACTTATCTCGTTTTCAGAGATTGCTTCTTTAGTTGAAGCTGAGGCCAACATCAAGAAGAATTTGATTGAATGTTGTTCAGCTAAAGACGCGTAGATAGCACTTGTGCTAGGCGTGAAGACAAATGTGGGCTCAAGGTTAGCCATCGCTTCCTTGGCAAAATCCACGACAATCATCTCGTAGTTAGAAGTGGGATCAAACTCCAGCAAAAACTTGCGACCGAGAAGCTTTTGGTGAGGCATGTCAATTCTTTTGGAGAATGCGTCTGCATGTTCAAAGAGATCGATAAACCTTGTTGACGGGTATTTTCCTCCGCCGAAAGTTTTGAGAATTTCGGTACCCTGCTCCTCACTCATGCTTCCAACGTTGATGGCAGTCAACTCCATTATGAAGGGTTCGTATAATACTCCTACGCCAGAAGGAACTTCCCATTTGGGGTCGTCCCAATAGTTCATGTATATTTGCCATTGACCTTTAAGAAAGGAGAAATCGCCTAAGTCTTCGATTTCCCTTACTTTACAACTCTTCCTCTTGGCTTCAGCTCTCCGTTTAAGAAAAAATTGCATGGCTTTTTCTTTGTCGAAGCTACCATCTGGCATGAAAAATTTGGTGAGACTCTTCATAAACAAGATGCCATTCTTTTCATATTTCTCGACATCAATTCCATATTCCTCAAGCTTGGCTCTGACGATTTCGCTGTCCTCGTCTGGGTAAAGGTAAAAGACCCAGTCACCGCGCTCTACTCCCTCCCGTATAAACGCTGAGAAGACCTTCATTTTGTCCGCGGCTGGCGTGTATGTTATGATAGCCACCTCTCCATTCTTTATGTTAAGAAAGCTTTTAGCATCTTTTTGAAAAGAGGCAGTAAAGCGTTTCTGTCTCTGTCGTAAAAAGTTTTTGATGAAGCTTGACATTGGATGCGACCTACTGTTAATCTCATATTTTGTCTTCATATTTGATGTTTCTGAATTTAGAATCTGAATGTTTAATAGACTTCATGTTAAATGAAAGCTCGAAAACAACCATTCCGACTATAATAGACTTGACGATTGTCCGCAGATTCAATCATTGGTATTTCATATTTGTCTGAACCAGCCGTCATGCCCTATGTAACGAGCCGAGGTGGTAGTTACGTTCTCCTGTATTGTCGATATTCCACTGGTTCCGGATCAAAGTGAGGACAGTACACGATGTCATCCACGTACCTTCTCAATTTGCCACAGTAAACCCTAGATGAACAAACTGCTTGCTTACAGTTGGTGCAATTGTCGCCCATTGATAATGGCGCCTTGTTGATTTGTTAAACATAAATACACTAACATTTATGGATAAGTATTATGAAGAGAGAATCCATATTTTAAATGCATTTTCGACAATTCACTATTCCTTTGGTATCTCCGTAAACCCCTTATTCTTTTATGAAAGACTTGCTGAATCATCTAAACAATTATATACTTTCACAACGAATTGGATCACCATGAGCGAAAGAAAACCAACCATCCCGATAGCAATATCGATACTTGCATTTATAGTCTGGCTCATCTTCATTCTCTTCTTCACTCTCTTCTGGTCCACCAACTTCACTCTGTTCCAGAACATCATGATAACCGTCGTCTCTTTGATAATAGTGGGGCTTCTCATAGGCTTGGTGTGGGTTGTCTGGGGCATGAAATACGGCGAGCCCAGTGTCAGCTGATATTGTAGTTGAATTAACCGCTTAACTTCCCCTCTTTTTTTTGATTGAAATACCCGAACATTTTCGGGAAAAACATAAGCTTCGGCTCTTTTAATATTCTATTTGAACAAAGGTATGGGAGGTGAATGGAAAAATGAGAAAGCTGTCATTTGTGTTTGCTATGATGACTTTAGGCACGCTTGTAGTGTCAGTTGCTCCGGTGTTTGCTCCTGCTGGGAAGGGGCTTAATGCAATTTGGGCTGATGACAATATCTGGGACACCGTGTTAACTCCGGCATATTTTAAGGAACCCACAAACGCAAGATCGTTGGACAAGCTTTACGTGTTCGATAACAGTGGATTAACGGGACAGAGACCTGTAGGAGAGGCTGCGCCCTACGAAAAAGATTATAGCGGTGGACGATGGTGGGTTCAAGAGGTTGTCTTCACAGAAGCGGGAATAGCTGCTCACGACCCAGACGGTGACGGACAAGTAAACTTTGAGCTAATGAGCGACGAACAAATTCTAATACATCTTGGTCTTGGACATTTTACAATCATACCAACCAACACATTCTTCGAGTGTCCGCTGGTAAGTTTCAAGGAATGAAAATTTCGTGAAGCGTGGAACTAAAGCGTTAGTCAACCTACCTTCCCTTTTTTATGTTATTACGCGCGCGTTATTCTGCTCGAACATATATGAGAAGGAAAGGGTATTAGCCCATCCCTTCCCATAGTTTTTTCGTCGGCATGTCATATTTCTACCTCTTGGGTTGCGTGGGCATTGTTTTAATTTTAGAACGTGTTGTTCTAAAGGATAGCATTATCAGAATGATAATGGTTTGCAGAAGGTAGAGATGAATTGAAATGAGAAACAAGCGCACATTAGCTGTTGTTTCTTTAATAGCTGTGTTGGCTGTAGCTAGTTTTTTTGTATGGAATTACATGAACCATATAGACTACTTGA
>CAYFTS010000239.1:0-8649 GCA_964346135.1 uncultured Candidatus Bathyarchaeia archaeon
ACCATCCTATTAGAAAAGCAAACAAAGACCAAAGTTTGTATGGTAATATATCTATTGTAAAATTGTGTGAAGAAAGTCCACGCGTTTTTCGGTGTGACATAATGGATTACCTAACTAACTATGAAATAGACGAACTGCTCTCCCCCCTCACTTGCATTTCTGAAGATCCGAGATGTCTTGGATATCCAGTTACCCTCTGGCTTGCCCACGACTTTTCCGCTCCATCTGACTCCATGCTGCTTCATTACAATGATAAAATCGAAGAGACGCTCGCCAGTGCTGGATTGTTGGATGTACTCCGCGTAGAGGAGCTATCATGTAGCTTCGCAGACGAACTTCACGGAGTTAAACACCCATTTCGCTGGGAGAGGATCGAGTATGTCTGAGCCTGTAGGGTTTATACGTGAGGTGCGCGGAGACCAAGTTTTCTTCTTTGTCAATGAAAGAGTCAACCTGTCCTTTGGGCAGATAGTGAGAATTGACTCTGGTGATAAGAGTTTCTATGCGCGTATTGTAGATGCTAAAAGCTCATCAACTCTAGATATGAGCGAGCAACTCCGTGAAGCAGAAGGGAAAGAGTCTTTTGGTCCATACTCCAGCTATAGACAAGTGGCGGCTGTTCTTTTTCTAGAAAAGAGAGGCAGAAAGACGCGTTCCCCAACGTTTAATCCTGATTATAGAGATACTGTATATACAACGGGGAAAGAAGATTCTTCTGCTTTAAGGCTTACTGGAGACTTAGAGATGGGACGCCTGCGCTCCGGCGAACATCTGCTCGGCTCTGTAGGCATAAGTTTTGAAGCTATACCTCTCATGATGGGCATGTTTGGGATGACGGGATCAGGAAAGACCAATACAGAACTTATCTTAAACGCTCGCATTATTGATTACAGCCCTAAAACTGTCGGTCTTATTTTCGATTTTGCTGGTCAGTTGCTGACGGGAAAGGGTATAGAGCCTCAGAGAGGTCTGCGAGATCACCCGCTTTTTCACGCTAAGGTTCGTTACTATTCAGCTAGAGAAGGCAAGCTATGTATAGGGTTGCACACTCTTCATCCTGGGAGATTGTGGACGATTTTCCCGACAATAGGTAAGCCTCAGGTAAGGGTTGCCCGAAGATTGTATGAAAACTTAGGCAATAAGTGGATAGAGGAATCGCTTAAAGTTTATGGGGTAGAAGGTTATGTGGGAGTTGGCGGTCTCATCAATTACAAAGCGAAAAGTGTGATTGAGGCTCTGATGAGCAAGCTTTCTGATCTTCCACCGCGTCTGTTTCCGCCTTCCGACTATAACTTCATTGATGATGTGATTCAAAACGTTAGCAAAGGAGTTACATGTCTCATTGACATATCGGGTATAAGTTCTGAAGAGCAGTACAATATCACTTGCCTAACAGCATCCAACGTTGCATATCACTATAAGCGGATGTGGGAAGATAATTTTGAGGGATGGAAAAAACTTCCAACCCTTCTGATAACCCTTGAAGAAGCTCATGAGTTCCTTGATAAAGACCTCCCTAAAAAAACAATATTCACTGACATCGCTCTGACATATCGAAAGTATCGGGTTGGACTGAACGCTGTGACACCGAGGCCTTCAAGAATAAATCCTAATGTCTTCGCCGAACTTTGGACAAAGGTTATTATGAAGACGGAATTGCGTCGTGACAGAACTTACCTCACAGATAACACGCCTTATCTTGAGTACAGCGACACTGAGATAAAGATGCTTGATGTGGGGGAAGCGCTGCTCATATCAGAGCCTAAAATTCGTTTCGCGGTTCCGATAAAAGTTATCCACTATCCTGAATATTTGGAGGAGAGAAAAAAGGTGGATTATGACCTTCCACCATCAAAACCGCTTTCTGAAATGGACCAGAAGCTTAAGCAACTTCATCAAGCAGGTGAGGACCTAACTCGCAAAGCAACATAAACTGGAATCTTAGCTAAGGTTTGGCTTCTGTTTTCTTCAAAATTCTCCGCATCTCTTCTTTAATGCTGTAGGCGTATGGCATTTTGCCAGCCTCTCGCTCTAAGTAACCTTTTTCATACAGTTTTTTCATCAAACGAGCTGTGTGTTCTCTCGTGAGTTTTATTCTATCCCTGATTTCAGGCGCAGTTTTTTTGCCCTCAGCAACAAGAATCTCAAGCACGCTCAATTCAGTTTCTGTAAGTGGTGCCAATGCTCGTTCCCTCTTTATCGGGATAGCGGCCTTTATTTTCGCTTCAGATATCGGTGGGGCCTCCGTAGTTTTTTTCATAAATTGTTTCTGCTTCGCAATTACATCCTCTACTTTTTCTCTCATTTCCTCAATTTGCGCTGATACTCCTTTTTCAATTCCAGAAGCATCCTCAACTTTGGCGGCGAGATCTGATAATTGCTTAGCCTGTGCCTTCACTTTATTCACAGCGTCTTCACTCCTAGAAAGGGATACTTCGGCTTTGTAGGTTATGGCGCCAAGCTTGTCCTCTTGCTTCTGGAGCTGTTTGTTGAAACTTATCACAACATCACTTACAACATTCTTTGCTTCATCATACATTTCATGGGCCTTCTTTATCCGTCGATAATACAAAATGGCAACGCCCATCGATGCAAGCAATAGAAGAATTGTGACGGTTAAAGAAACATCTTCATACACTGAGACTCCTCCAAATTTGTGATATCCAGAATAAATAAGTTACGAAGTGTGATTTAAATGTGATCTTATGTGATGTGTAAGAAATCACAAATACAAACAAAACGTTACATAACAAAGAACCTAACTTACCATTATTGATCAGAAATAAACGGTGCAAAATGCTTATTTCTTCTTTTTCCGCCCTTTCTAGGCTATTAACGGAATTATGGGGTTTCTAAGTTTGTTTATTACGGTACTGCTGTGACATCACACATCACAATAGAACAAAATAATACTGCTCAAACTATTGAAACTTTCTGATATAACTGAAAACATTAAAAACCATGGAAAAATGATTGGCTGGTATGTAACTTTGACCATCGTGGCGATTCTTTATGATGCGATTCTTCTTAAAATGCTTCGTGAGGGTTAGTGTGATCTGTGATGTCACATTTTCGATAGAGTTTTTGGTTTAGATAGTTGCTCTAGACTGATCTCTAATTCTTCGCGAAGCACGTTTACAATTCTTAAATATTCATCGTTTACCTTTTTGCCCTTAGAAATTTTTCTGTAAGCGTTCATATAGGAGTGTAGTTTGTTTGCGGCTTCTATGTAAGGGTCTAAACGGGTGTCCTCGAAAACGCCCAGATAGCCGAGGAGAAGGATGGTGTAAATTGATTGGATGACGTTTCTTCTGGCTTGTCTTAGTGTTCTGTTGAAGGCGCCGCGGCTTATTCCTGTCTTTAATAGCCGTAATTTGGCTTTTTCTTCGTATTTTAAAGATTTTCCAGCTGTATTTTCTGCTAAAACGTCTATTAGGAATGTTTCGAGCTGTGTTTTTGTTAAACGACTATTTTTTGAAAGTATTTTTACAATTGGGTCGTTTATGGAGTATTTTAGCCATTTTTGAACGGTATTTTTTAACCGCATTTTCTTCACCAGTCAGTCGTTTGTTTAGGATACAGTTTTGTATACAGGTAGAAAAATCTTATGGTTTCCTTTTCTATAATGAAAACTGTACAAATGTAAAACTTTGATGCATGAAAATAAACACATACTTGTAAGTTTTACGCTTTTGAAACAAGGTAATAATAATTGAAGGGTATTCATTGAAGTAAGCATTTAGTTAACAATTTAGACTCTGTTTTTCATCCTTCAAATCTTACCGGGTGACTAAACAAAATCTGGATAAGGAAGCGGCTTTTAGCTTGACATCGATGTGTGATGTCTCTGGATCACGAGCGAATCACATGTGAGATTGTTTGTGATTTCGAATTAGGTTTGCTGAGGATCACAAACGATAGGTTAGGTGGTGGTGTTTAGAATAAAAGTTTGCTTTTCTTGAGAAGTTCACTTAATTGTCTCTCGATTTCCTCATCCTTTCTAGGTGTTTCAAGAAGTTGGTGCACTGCATAGTCTTCCTTTTGTTGTTCTGTGGTTAATGTTTTCATTTTAAGTTCTTTAGCTTGAACGTTTGGATTTGTTTTTATTGTGATGTATGCTCGCAGGATATTTGCTATGGTGGCTTCTTGAAAAATGAATGCGCTCTTGTTTTTTAGTTTCACGCAAATTCTCAAGTGTTTGTGATCTTCGGGCACTCCCATCAGCACTTGCTCTATATCTTCGTTTTGAATTACGTGAATTTTGTTCAAAGTGTGACCTCACAAGTTTTCTGCTTTTTCCTTTAAGAGCATGAACAGTTCAGGTCTTAAGTCGCGGAGGGTGGGAACGAAAGTTTCTGTTTGTTTTAAGTCTGCATAGTCAATTTTCCCTATCACCAAGTTTTCTTCGTCGTATTTGGCTTGTGAGGTGATTTTGCCGTTTGGAGCAACTATTCTGCTTCCTCCCCAGAACTGTAAGCCGTTTTCCACTCCGACGAGATTGACGTAGACTAGGAAAGCAGTATTTTCGATGGCTCTAGCAACAGTGAGTGTCTCAAAGAATTTGCGGCGTACTCCTGGCGAGGCTGATATGCAAATTATAAGTTGTGAGCCTTTCAGTCTCAGTAAACGAGTTATCTCTGGGAAAAACACGTCGTAACAGATAATTAACCCTAATTTCCCAATCTCGGTTTCGAAAACTGGTGTTTGATATCCAAGCCGAAAATAACGTTTTTCCTCAAAGACACTATGAGTTGGTAAGTGCATCTTTTGATACTTTCCGATGAACCCGTTTGGTCCTAACAGAACTGCTGTGTTATGAAGAGTGGCGTGTGCCTTCTCGCTTCGCTCCGGCGTTCCGAAAACCACGTGTATGCCTTCTTTCTTTGCGATTTCTGCTAAATGGCGGATTGACTTTCCTTTTGGTACGGGTTCTGCCAGTTCGTATAAAGTGTCTCGGCAAACGTAACCTGTTAACGCGAGTTCTGGGAAGACAATTAGGTTTGCGCCTTGGTTTTTTGCTTGTTTGATGTTTCTCTTCATCACATCAAGATTGTGTTCTTTGTCTCCAATTTTACAGTTTATTTGTGCGAGAGCTACATTAATCTCTTTTAGCATTTTGAAATCCTCATAGCTATCTTTGTTTGAATAATTAGAAAAGCTTAATGTTATGTGTAGGGGAGCCTAAAGTCTGATCCCACAGTTCTGTATCCAAGTTTCGCTGTCAGAGGCAGTCGCCTTTTATGCTCAGTAACTAACCAGCGCTTCTTTAGGTTATCAACCAGTTTTAGGGGTAAGCTGAGTTGTTTGGCGATGTTTTCAGTGGTCGTAAAGTGTTCTAGACCGAACAGAACTAAGTCCAGCGTCTCGTATTTGATGCCCAGTTCTTCCTCGGCTAAGTGCCCTGGCCATAATGCTGGAGTTGAAGGCTTTGTAGCTAATTCCTCTGGAACACCTATGTGTAAAGCCAATTGCCTAACTTGAGTTTTATAGAGGTCCATAAGGGGCGAGATGTCTGCGGCAGCGTCTCCCCACTTTGTGAAGTACCCCATCATAGTTTCCGATTTGTCTGAGCTACCGCACACCAGTTTGTTGAAGTGGTTAGCATAATAGTAAAGACAAATCATACGCGTTCTCGCTTTTAAGTTGCCCCTACTCACCTTGTCAGCCACATCATAACTTGGAAGAGAATTGAAGAATTCCTTCAAAATTGGTGATACATCCACAATTTCTAGGTCAAAACCAAACTTTTTTGCAAGCAGTTTTGCGTGTTGCATATCTGTAGCGTTGTAGGTTTCTTCCTCGGGCATTGCGATACCCTGCACAGAGTGACCCCCTAGAGCCAAAGAAGCGATGGCGGCGGTTGTGCTACTGTCAACTCCACCCGACACTCCTAAAACGACACCGTTGGCTCCGCATTTTTGCACATAGTCTCTGATGAACCGCTTAACAGTGGTTTCGACCAATGGTAAGTCTAATTGCAAAACGTCACTTGTTAACTTCAACATAACCACCTTGCACTATAATTATTCAACTCTCTCTTTATAACTCATATTTGTAGAAAACTGAGAGGTGAGTGGTTACTTCTTTTATCTATTCTTGCCTCAATAGTAAGTCAAGTTTTTAAGTGATGGCGGAGTACTTGAAAATTGATGTGATGAAAGAGGATTAAATATGGGTAGAAGGCGAAGAAAAGTAGTTCGCATCCTTAAGAAGCGGTTGCCCCGAGTTTTCCTATGTCCCAGATGCGGAAAAGAAGCAATCAGAGTTGAGCTTTTAAAAGCTGAAAAACGCGCTATTGTTAATTGTGGAAGCTGTGGCATAACAGAAGAGTTTCCCCTTAAAGCCGCTTTTGGAGAGATCGATATATACTGCCAATTTACAGACAAATTCTATTCCAAAGTAACCGTTACATAATGGGGCTCATGCATGATTGGTAAGGTAGAGAAGTACCTGCTAGACAAAATTCGAAAATATGATGCTATCCATATTTCTCTCATCGACCCGGAAAAGGTGACTCCCCAATCAGCGTCCAAAATAGCTCGCGAGGTTGAATCTTGCAAAACAGCAGCTATCATGGTCGGCGGATCCACTCTTACTTCCACTTCCCACTTGGATAATGTTGTGGAAGCGATAAAAAAAGCAGTCAAAATTCCTGTAATCCTTTTCCCCAATAATATCACCGGTATCTGCAAATATGCGGACGCCATATGGTTCATGTCTCTCCTCAACTCTTCAGATCCCTACTTCATAACTGGAGCACAGGTTTTGGGGGCTCCCGTAATCAAGAAGTTTGGTTTGGAAGTCATCCCGCTTGGCTACATAATCGTTGGAGAAAACAGTGCGGTTAGCGTTGTTGGAAAGGCATGCCCAATTCCTTACACCAAGCCTGAATTAGCTGTTGCACATGCATTGGCGGCGCAGTATTTTGGTATGCGTTTTGTTTATTTGGAGGCTGGGTCAGGGGCTAAAAGTCCGCCACCAAGCGACATGATAAAAATGGTAAAGGAGTCCACTCATATTCCTCTAATTGTAGGCGGGGGAATGCGAACTGGTGAACAAGTAGAAGAGGCAGTGGATGCTGGAGCGGACATAATTGTTACTGGTACTGTCCTAGAGGAAGGAGGAGGTGTTGATGAGATTAGGTCGCTAGTGAATTGTATAAAAACTGGTAGGAGAAGCATGTGATGACCGCTTTTGAACACTATTTTTATGCATTAAAGAAGACTCTGGGGCAAGCTGATCTTTATGATATCTGGCCGGATTTTGAGCCGCAATATGACGACCGAGAGCATGCTTGGACAACCCTTCGAGGCTTGGGTGATGTTTTACTTCTGAACTGTGCTCAGTGTGACGGGCCCTCGGATCAAAGGCACAACAGGTGCAAAGGTTGCGTTGAGAGCAGAGAGCAATGTGCTAAAAACTCATATCAAAAGGCCACAGGACAATCTAAACAGAAGTGGCACACCCTCATTTTATGTCGAATTTATGCACAACAACATTAGCATTTACTCCTTCTTGTTAAAAAGATTCAATATCTGATCTCATGAGACTATGTTAAATGAGGATGCTTTTGGGCGTCAAGATGAGCAGGGAATATCAGCGATATACATTATCTTTAGAAGACCAGCTGCAAAACATGTATGAAATTGCGAGAAAGGCTAGAGAAAAAGGATTAGATCCCGCTCTGAAACCTGAGACTGAAATAGCGAAGGACTTAGCTGAACTTGTTGAAGGCCTGGTTGGTCCCCTCGGCGTAGCTGAAAGCATACGAGATTTAAGCAGTAAGCTACCACGGGAGGAGCTTGCCTTCAAGATAGCTGAGGAAATTGTATACGGAAAGTTTGGACATATGGACGTGCGTGAAGCTGCTGAGCAAGCAATAAGAACTGCTCTCGCCATATTAACTGAGGGAATAACCGCCGCACCTTTGCAAGGCGTGTCGCGAGTAGCCATCAAATATAATCCTGATCGAACAAGGTATTTTGCCATATATTTTGCTGGTCCCATACGTTCTGCTGGTGGCACTGAGCAAGCCTTAACCCTAGTGGTTGGAGATTTTGTTCGTCGTTTGCTAGGATTGGATCGTTACAAGCCTACCGAGGATGAGATGGGGCGTTTCGTTGAAGAATTGCGGTTGTTTGAGCGAACTGTTGGTCGGTTTCAATATCACGTTTCGGATGAGGAGCTAAGAAACTGTCTTCAGTACATTCCCGTAGAAGTTACTGGCGCAGAAACCGATCCAGTTGAGGTTTCCTCTTTTCGCAATCTACCCCGCATAGAAACTAACCGAGTACGAGGTGGGGCTCTCCGCGTTGTGAATGACGGAGTTATAGGGCGTTCCGCAAAGGTCTGGACAATAGTGGAAAAATTGGGAATCGAAGGTTGGGACTGGCTTAAGAGAATCAGAGAAATCAAGGAAAAAAAGACAGCTGGTTTCATGGAAGATATCATCGCGGGCCGCCCCATATTTTCATTTCCATCAAGACATGGAGGATTTAGACTTCGTTATGGGAGGGCTAGAAACACTGGTCTAGCAGCAGTGGGTGTTCACCCAGTCACAATGATGGTTCTTCAAAATTTTCTAGCCGCTGGCACCCAGTTGCGCATTGAAGGACCAGGAAAGGCTGGAGTCGTTCTTCCCGTGGACAC
>CAYFTS010000240.1:0-3808 GCA_964346135.1 uncultured Candidatus Bathyarchaeia archaeon
TCAGGCTTGGAGAACTACTCTTTTTGTTAGCAGGATGCTTGTTAAACTTGACGTGGAAAAGATGGTTTATTGGCGGGAAGCACATCCGATTCGATTACCTCTCATGTGACTTGACATGAACAAGAAGAAATTGCCTCCACAGATAACTGGTGTCTTGAAAGAAAGTCATTTCGCATATTTGTGTACAATTGATGAGAACAATCAACCTCACATAACACCGATGTTTTTCATCTTCGACGAGGAAACCAAAGACATCTTCGTTGTAACTTCTCTTAAATCAAAGAAAATGAAAAACATACAAGTTAATCCTCAGGTCTCTTTAACCGTTGACGTGAGAGACGCTGATAACCCTTTCAACAATAGGGGAGTAATGGTTCAAGGCAAAGCTGTGATTGAAAAAACTCTTGATTCGTTATCAGCTGCCGAAGACACAAAGCTGATAGGAGTTTATAAGGCGTTTAACAAAAAGTATCCTATACTAAGTGAAGCAAAAACTTCAGCTCAGGTTGAATATCAAGAGTTCTCAGAGACATTGGTGAGAGTGCGAGCAGATAAAATGGTTTACTGGAGAGGCCCCTACTTCATCACAGTTGACTTTGAACGTTAATGTCTTTCGTGAAGCAAAGAATTACGCCATATTCATGCACTGTCTATGTGCGTGCTAGAGAGGTTCTTTTTCTCTATTAGAAAAACTATAAACAAGAAAATCGTTATCCAAGCGACGAAGAATAGCGCCCCAACGTACTCATGAAAGATGGATAAGTTTGCGTTAAAATAACTATAGAACAGAATTAAGGCAACTATGCGAAGGATGTTGACAAGTATTGTTCCGATAAGACCCACTGTTAGGTAGATTGCCTTGCGATTTTTCGTAGTGTCCCATATTTGGAGTAGTCCGTACATTAGGGCAAAATAGATGAGTATGCTGGAAATGCCGGCACATGGCCAAGCGATTTCGAAAGCTAAGAAACGGGGTTTGTTGACAATCATGATAGAGCGTATTTGACCTGTCTGGTCATTAATGGAGTAAGTCTGGGCATTTACTCCGAAAATGGGTAACAGATTTCCCACGGTGAACATGATGTAGGGGACGAATATTTGGAGGGCGGTGAACGAAGCACGAGGTTGGTAAGCGTTGATTAGGATTGCGGACACGGTGAGAAATAGATAGACGATGGGTGCGAAGAATTTTTTGAGGGATTTTAATCCGAAAAACGATATTGTTAACGCTGTTAGGTAGAGGGCGAAAAAGGTTATGTCTACTGAAATGAGCCAGCTATAGAGCCACACTTCGTGGATTCCTAAGAGTGTTCCAAGTTTTACGATTGTTTCTGAGAATCCAACGTTATAAACTAGGAATTGGTAGAGGAATATTGCGGCAGTAGAGAGGGTTGTTCCTTTTAGGTGGATTTTGTTTGAGGGTTTTGTTATTCTTCGGTTGATAAGCCATGTGATAATGACGAAGAAGCCGGCGTATGCAAACGTTGCAGACCCAACCCAGTCTATTTCAAACATTTTGGGGTCTATGAAATAGAAGATGACTACTGGAGCTATTACAAGAAGTGGATAGAGGTCGTGGGGTTTAAATTCAATTTTGAAGTGACTTTGAGAAAGCGTTGTTTTAACTTGTTTTAGCGTTTGTGGAAGCAAGTTGCATCTAGAACTCCTTGGCGTCTGGTTTTATAAGTTTATTATGTTTGCTCAGTGTGAAAAATCCTGTGATTAAGGCGTTTAGTGAGAATAGGTTTCCTGGTATTGATGAATAACCGAATTCGTGGACCATGATTCCGTTCCATGGAAATGAAATCACGCCTAGTAGAATGAGGGTTGATGCGATGGAACTGTTTAGGCTGGCTTTTACGTCTTTGATTACGAAGATGTAGATGGTAATAGCAGCCAAGTAGAGGCTTGTGTAGTACCAGCTATATCCGCTGTAACCTAGTCCCCAGTAGACTATTGCCCTTATTATCATGGTGATTAAGCCGTCTTTGATGTTGTTTAAGAAAAAGGGCAGAGCCAGAGCAATGATAACTATGGAAAACTTGAAAACTGTAGTGAGAGAGAAAAATGCTTTTTTTCGGAATGTGAGGTAAGTCCACGTGAAAAAAAGAGCGACAACCATGAAGATTGGCGGAGCGAATCTGCCAATTTGGTCAACTCTGCGGTCAAGTGCATAATTAAATAATGTTTGGGTTAGGAGGTAGATTTCTGTGAGAACATTGGCTAGAAATGCGAAGCCGATGAGGAAGAAAACGATGGAGAAAAACTCGTAATTTTGTTCTTTCATTAGTTTTGTGGCAAACCAGAAACTTGTGATGGAAAGTCCAGCGATGTAGCACGCAAGCCAAATTAGCTCTGTGTATGGTAGGATGCCGTATTTGCCTGGAAAGGCTAGCTGGTAGAGGAGAAAAAGAAAAACTGTTATGGCGAAGATTGGGAGTTGCAATCTTAACAGACCTGAGATTTTATTATCAGCGTGGAGTTTTTGCGAGTTTCTTAACGCGTAGATTATGAACAATATGAAGCATAAGGCTTGAAAACTGAAGAAGAACGGTTTTAAACTTACATTTAACGGGTATTCGCTGGGTAGCATATAAAAGAATAGAAGTCGCAGAAAAGTGTCAAAAAAATTGGATAGTCCTAAAAGAAAAGAGAGAAAAACAAGTAGTGTAGGTGGTTGAAATAGTCTTTTTTTAAGTTTCATCTTATACTCCAGAAAAAAGGGGAGGAGTTTAAAGTTTTATGTTTGGCGTTGGTTTTGGAATTGTTTTTCGTATGAGGATTATTACTGGAATTGCTATGGCGATTAGTACAGCGATGAATATCAAGCCTGGAAATTCAGGTATCACATTTGGATCAATGAGGATTGTTCTTGCTGTAGGAGTGGTTCCTAACCTATGATTTCTACCTCCACCGCTACTTCCTCCGCCATCTGAATCCCATGCGATAACGAGGTCATATGTGCTTCCTTCGGACCATGCGATGTCTTTTCCAGTCGCGTCTCCACTGTTTAGCGGTTTCTTCAATTCGATAGTTATGAGTTGAGTAGCATTTATCACACTCATGGCGCCTACGCCGTCTTGACTAGCATCAGGATTCGCGCCCATTCCTTGATAGTAGGAGTCGCTGTAGCCGTCCGCCACAAGATTGTCATCCCCGAATGTGGCTAAGTCTGCGGTTGAATCCATGCATCCAGTTGTTCCAAGCTGAATACATAACCATGGATTGGTCGAGTCGGCGTCAAACTTGATAGCAATGTAAAGATTGGTTCCGTCATGCTTTGTCCAGATTTCAGCGGCTCCCTCAGGATCAATAAGTACGTTTGTGTAGTGCCCTGCATCGTCCCATTCGGCTCCCACCGTGCCATCGATTTCACCATCGGCAATAGCAGCGCCTTTATAGGCATCGAAGTCAAGCTGAGCTGAAACTGGTGCAATTGCTGCGTAATTAGTGATCAAGAGTCCCAGCATTGCCGTTAAAAATAGGTAAGTTAGCTTTTTCATGTCGTTATCCTTCTTTGATTGTACCTTAGGATAAAACACTGTTTTCTTATTTATAATTTTTTATTACAACAATCTTAAAAATGCTCGTACATCAAAGCACCAAAAAATAGGGTTACAGGTGATTACCCGACTATTTTCACGTTGGCGCCTTTCGAGTTTTTCTTCATCAAATCCGAAATAGAAAGACATTTCCCCTTAGCCTTCAAAATTTTAGCTCGCGCCTGCTCAGAAAAAGCAAAGGCAGCCACATTAACAGGGTGACCAATCTTTCCAGCACCCAAAACTTTGCCCGGAACCACCACAGT
>CAYFTS010000241.1:0-3960 GCA_964346135.1 uncultured Candidatus Bathyarchaeia archaeon
GTTGCAATAAAAAATTATAAATAATAAAACAATAATTTATCGTATGGTGCAATCAAAGAGGGATAACGACATGAAAAAGATATTCAAGTTGTTCCTAATCGGCATTGCTATTTTGGCCTTTGTTGGGAGCTTGTTAGTTAACACAAGTGTCTATGCCTTTCCGCAAGGAATAGACGGTAGGTCTCAGAGTGGTTGTGGTCCATGTCATGATCCTAGTGTTAGTACAACAGTCACTATCATTGGTTTGCCTGTGGCATACGAACCCGGTAGGAACTACTCGCTGACAGTTAACGTGGCGAGCGCCGTGTCCTCAACTTGGGGCGGCTTCGATCTTTCTGTGACTGCTGGGACGCTGGTAATTACGGATGCTGTTAACACTCAGTTATCAGGCACGCAAGAGTTATATCACACCGATGCGGGAAAGACCCAAAGAAGCTGGAACTTCAACTGGACCGCACCCGCAGCAGGCGACGTTACCTTTTACGTTGCAGGGTTAGCTGCGGACGCTAGCGCTAGTGCGGCAGGTGATGAGTGGGAAACCAACTCTTATACATTCAGTATCATACCCGAATTTCCAGGCTTAATGCTCATTGCCGTACTAATTGCCATAGCAATTCCAGTAATAATCCTCTTACAAAAAAGAAAAACAGCTCCAAAGTCAACGCCAAACATAAAGCTCTAGACCCCTCCCATTTTTTCTGGAGTATAAGCATGCATCTTAATAATCAAAGACATAAAAACCAGCTTAAACAGTTCCATCGAATCAACCCTCATTCTACTAGACGTGATTTCATTTCCATGGAACGGAATCATGGTCTACAAATTCGGTTATTCATCAATACCAGGAAACCTACTCTCACTAAACGCCTTAATCACAGGATTTTTCACACTGGGCAAACATAATAAACTTATAAAACCAGACGCCAAGGAGTTCTAGATGCAACTTGCTTCCACAAGCGCTAAAACAAGTTAAAACAACGCTTTCTCAAAACCACTTCAAAATCGAATTTAAACCCCACGACCTCTATCCACTTCTTGTAATAGCCCCCGTAGTCATCTTTTATTTCATAGACCCAGAAATGTTTGAAATAGACTGGGTTGGGTCTGCAACCTTTGCATACGCTGGCTTCTTCGTCATTATCGCATGGCTCATCAACCGAACAATAACAAAACCCTCAAACAAAATCCACCTAAAAGGAACAACTCTCTCTATTGCCGCAATCTTCCTCTACCAATTCCTAGTCTATAACGTTGGATTCTCAGAAACAATCATAAGACTTGGAACACTCTTAGGAATCCACGAAGTGTGGCTCTATAGCTGGCTCATTTCAATAGACATAACTTTTTTCGCCCTCTACATAACAGCGTTAACAATCTCGTTTTTCGGATTAAAATCCCTCAAAAAATTCTTCGCACCCATCGTCTATCTATTCCTCACCGTATCCGCAATCTTAATTAACGCTTACCAACCTCGTGCTTCGTTCACTGCCCTCCAAATATTCGTCCCCTACATAATGTTCACCGTGGGAAATCTGTTACCCCTTTTCGGAGTAAATGCCCAGACTTACTCAATTAATGACCAGACAGGTCAAACACGTTCCATCATGGTTCTCAACGAACCCCGTTTCTTAGCCTTAGAAATCGCTTGGCCATGTGCCGGCATTTCGAGCATACTCATCTATTTTGCCCTAATGTACGGACTACTCCAAATATGGGACACTACAAAAAATCGCAAGGCAATCTACCTAACAGTGGGTCTCATCGGAACAATACTTGTCAACATTCTTCGAATAGTTGCCTTGATTCTGTTCTATAGTTTTTTTAACGCAAACTTATCCATCTTCCATGAGTACGTTGGAACGCTATTCTTCGTCACTTGGATAACGATTTTCTTGTTTATAGTTTTTCTAATAGAGAAAAAGAGAAAGAGCCTCTCTAGCACGCACATAGACAGTGGATGAATAATGGCGTAATTTTTAGCTTCATAGGGGACATTAACGTTCAAAGTTAACTGTGATGAAGTAGGGACCTCTCCAGTAAACCATTTTATCTGCCCGCACTCTCACCAATGTCTCTGAGAACTCTTGATATTCAACTTGAGCTGAAGTTTTTGCTTCACTTAGTATATGATACTTTTTGTTAAACGCCTTATAAACTCTTATCAGCTTTGTGTCTTCGGCAGCTGATAACGAATCAAGAGTTTTTTCAACTGCAGCTTTGCCTTGAACCATCACTCCCCTATTGTTGAGAGGGTTATTAGTGTCTCTCACATCAACGGTTAAAGAGACTTGAGGGTTAACTTGTATGTTTTTCATTTTCTTTGATTTGAGAGAAGTTACAACAAAGACATCTTTTGTTTCCTCGTCGAAGATGAAAAACATAGGCGTTATGTGGGGTTGATTGTTCTCGTCAATTGTACACAAATATGCGAAATGACTTTCTTTCAAGACCTCGGTTATCTGTGGAGGCAGTTTCTTCTTGTTCATGTCAAATCACATAAGGGGTAACCGAATTGAATGTGCTTCCCGCCAATAAACCATCTTCTCCACATCAAGTTTAACAAGCATCCTGCTGACGAAAAGAGTGGTTCTCCAAGCGTGAGGCAACTTTTCCTCTTCTGTCTTATATTTACGCATGTATTTCGGGTATTTTCTGTAAAATCTGCTTCTAACCCTGAGAAGCCTGTACATATTAAGAATGGCATTCGGTAAATTGTAAACTTTGACTTTTCCAGTAAACAGAACTGCACGGTTATTGTAAAGATTGTTTGGGTCACGCATGTCCACAAGAAACGCTATCTTATCATTCTCACGTATATTCCGAAGCTTCTTCGAGATCTTAGAAATGACAAAGTAAATTGTGTGACCAACAAAAACGAAGATGACTGGTGTTAAATGAGGTTGCATCTCCTTATCAGAAGTGCCAACGTAACCAAATTTGCTTTCATTTAAGAGCCAAATTATCTCTAGTGGGAAGCCGGAGATGCTTCCAATTTTGATGAAAGAGAGAACCGAGAAAAACAAAACTACAATGGCATACCCCAAAAGACCAATAAAAAATATTATGTCGATGCCGCCCACTGGATAGAGCAGTAGCGAGATTAAGCCGAAAGAGAGGTTGATAAGGTCTAGGCGTTTGAGAGTTTTTAGTTCTGGATAGGCGGTGTAGCGCATTTTACTTCGCTTCTTAGAGACGCGAGTCAAATTTATGGAGCGTTTGAAAGCGATTATAGCTGACCATAATCCTAGCCCTAACCTGTACGATATGTCCCAAAGAAGGAGCGTTACCAAAAATAGGAGGATTGGGGAAAGATTGTCTCCAAGCCAGTGGCTGACTAAGCCGCGTCCAAAGAGAACTAAATATGATAGAATGAAAAGAAGAATTAAAGCGGCTATGCCGAATTCATAGCGGCGGGGGTGGAATAAAGATTTCTGATATTCATCGATTACGTTTCTTTCTAAGGGTGCTGATGGCGGCTTGAGTCTGCGAACTGTTGAGCCTATGTTGAAAGCTAGAAAGCTCCATAAAGAAATCACTAATATGACCACAGAGCCGTATAAAATTGATCTGACGGGGAGAGCGAACAGTAAGGCTATGGATGCGCCGACTATTTCCATGATGAGCAATTGTAACGCAACATTGTAGCCGCGAGGAACCCAGCTGAACGGAGGAACTTTTTCTAGGATGATTTCGTTAACCCATTTGTGCATCGGTTGCTCATCAGTATTTAATATGGGAAAAATCAGAAAAATCTTTCCGATGTTTGTAGTGGCAATTCTCCATTCCTTTAATTAACAATGTTTTCAAAGGCGTTGATTAAAGTTTGTTTTATCTCTTCTGCACATGCTTCGTAGGCTTTCATGCCTTCACTGTAAGGGTCGTGGATGTCCAAGTCTTCTGTTTCTCCTGCAAACTCCTTTAACGTGAAAACTTTACTTTTAGACTCCGGATAACTTGAAA
>CAYFTS010000242.1:0-10347 GCA_964346135.1 uncultured Candidatus Bathyarchaeia archaeon
GCAACCCCCGCCCTCTAACCTAGGTTACTTTTACTCAAGTTTCAATTAAATGTTACTTGCTAACCAGCGACCAATAGGATACTGTTAACTTATCAGTGATAGCGTAAAGAACTTTGTTGAACAAAAGAAAAAAATGCATTATTGAATAAACCTGAGTAGTTGCTCTTTTTCATATTTGGGTCATATAGCGAAAAGATATATTGAAAACAAGTTTTTTCTCGAAGAAACTGTTTGTGCTAAAATAAGATAAGTTGGCTTGACGCTTTTGAAACTCAGTCCTTTTTTTCCTATTTGGTTTTTAATAGCAGCAGAATGTTGAAAACAGCGTTTTCTTAAAAAAATTTGTAATAGGCGCAAATCAAGCAATCACAAATAACTTAACAGCATCAACCAATAGAAAAATACTTTTGTAGCTACCAATTCAATTATGGACAAACCAAACACAAACATTCACTTAAAAAATAAAACGTTGAGAAATGCCGTATGAAACCCGACACAATTCTCGTCCTAGACTTTGGTGGACAATACTGCCATCTCATAGGGAGAAGAGTTAGGGAACATCAGGTTTATTCTGAAGTGGTCCCACACGACATAACCCTCCAAGAACTCAAAGCTCTTAAAGAGCAGTTCAACATCAAAGGATTGATTCTATCAGGTGGCCCCTTAAGCGTTTACGAAAAAAACGCTCCCAAATTCGACTCCGAAATTTTAGATTTAAACATGCCAGTCCTAGGCTTATGTTATGGACACCAACTCATCGCCAATTTTTCTGGAGGAAAAGTGAAAACCGCAAAGAAAAGAGAATACGGGGTAACCTACGCAATAGTCGATAAGCCTCTAGGCGTACTGAAAGACTTGGAGAAAAAAGAAAAGGTTTGGATGAGCCACGGCGACACCGTTTACGCACTTCCCGACAACTACGAAGTGCTTGCGCACACTGAGAACAGTCCAGTGGCGGCTTTTAAACACAAGGAAAAACCGATATACGGGTTGCAGTGGCACCCGGAAGTTGTTCACACACCGAATGGCATGAAAATGCTCAGGAACTTCATCTTCGAAGTCTGCAAGTGTGAAGCAAACTGGAAAATGGAGGACATCATAGAAAAAACAGTGGAAGAAATAAAACAGACGATTGGTGGCAGAAAAGCTATAATTGGCTTAAGCGGAGGCATTGACTCCAGCACAGCCACCGCCTTAGCTGCCAAAGCCATTGGAAAAAATCTGACAGCAGTTTTTGTTGACCACGGCTTTATGAGAGAAAACGAACCAGAACTTGTTAGAAACACGTTCAAAAGATTCGGCATCAACTTTGTTTTAGTGGAGGAAAAAAAGAGGTTTATGAAAAAGATAGCAGGAGTGATTGACCCTGAAAGAAAGAGGAAAATCATTGGGGAAGAATTCATCAGAGTTTTTGAAAAAGTTGGAGCCGATTATTTCATACAGGGAACCATCTATCCAGACAGAATTGAGTCAGGCTTCAGAAAGTTTTCGGACAAAATAAAGACCCATCACAATGTTGCAGGCTTGCCTCTTAGAATTGAGTTCAAAGCAATAGTTGAGCCGCTACGAGACCTGTACAAAGACGAAGTTAGGAGGGTTGCGGAAATGTTGAAGCTACCCAAAGAAATAATCAACAGACAACCATTTCCAGGACCAGGCTTAGCCGTAAGAGTCATGGGTGAAGTTACTGAAGAGAAAATCAACATCGCTAGGAAAGCAGACAAAATCGTAACAGAGGAAATAGAGAAAGCTGAATTGAATGAAGGAATGTGGCAATACTTCGCTGTTTTAACAAGCACGAAAAGCACTGGAGTGAAAGGTGACTCTAGAGCCTATGGTTACACAATCGCTATTAGAGCTGTTGAAAGCAGAGAGGCTATGACCGCCAGCTTCGCAAAAATTCCCTATGATACTTTAGAAACGATTTCAACAAGGATAACCAATGAGATACTGCAGGTCACACGAGTTGTGTATGACATCACTCACAAACCACCAGCAACAATAGAATGGGAATAACAAAGAGAAGCCGTGTTTTATATTGCATTTAGCGCTACTAGGAGAGAAATAGTGGTTATGCTGTCTGCTAACGAACTTTCAATGGGAATCACAAAGTTGTCTGAGTCCCAGCCTTTCCGGTAAGTAAGTATAGCCACAGTATATGAGACAATGACTATAGCTGAAACGGCTAAGATGTTTGTCGTTATGAGTTGCGCCGTGAACCTTAACATATTAAACGTGGTTGTTCTGCGTGCAAAGGATGAGATTGCCGAGTACAACATAAACATCACAATCGATGCTATCCATGCGCTGCCTATTTCGGTTAAATGTTGCTTAATTGAGGAAAACGATGATTTGAGCGTTCCTAAGAAAAGTTTAGTTGTGGCTGTTGAGCCTACGATGGATCCCACGTCTCCCACAGTATCGATCAACGCTGGGTAAACTACGTATATTTCTGGTCTATTGCCTACAATGTCACTTACTTTAACAAGAACCGAGCCTGTGACACTGACAACAAAAGCTACAAATACAAGAGTTAGCAGAAATTCTTTGATCGTTTCAACAAATTTTGTCTCTCTAACATTTTTGATTAAAATATATACTACGACGAAAAAGAAAACGAAGTCGAACAGTCCAATCAAGTAATATCCTAATGGGGTTAACGTAAAGAAGATTTCCAAAATGAAAATGTAACATGCTGTGTCAATGATGTCGGCTACTGTCGATATTACAGGATATGCGGTTATGTCTGGGTCTAAACCATGTCTAAAAGAAACAACAGAAACTGCTACTGTTATAGGAGGGATGAAAAGGATAGATAGGCCCATGGTTGCAATAACCACAGCCAGCACTTCAATGAAATCTGTAACCGTGGCTTTCCAAAGAAATAAACCGAATGTCAAAGCCCCTAGTCCTATAACAATGCCACTCACAAATGACAATACGACGACCGCACGCAAAAGAAGATAAAAATTCTTCGTATTTTTAGTATAGCTGGGTTTCACCGTTCCTAAGTGTAGACCAGTGCTAATGTGACCGCTGAACAAGCCCCCTATAGCACCTCTGATACTTAAAATTCCAGGGAAAAGAACAATAATCCATGGAGCCTTAGTGAACACATCAAGGGACAGGAAGATGAAGGTTCCAGCTAGGATGCCGCCTAGATTGAAGGACAGTGATAGCAAGGACTGTCCTAAGCTTTTGATCAGCCCAGTTATTGAAGTTCGAATAGTCATCGCAGCCACTTCCATCCATTTGATGTCGCCTCATCCTTGAACAGTGTATAGTAGCCATGAATCTTAAGTCCGCTGGCACGCGGGCTCGTCTGAAGCTAACACGCCCACTATGCAACTTTGATTTCCTCAACAGTGCTTGAAGTTTATGAACAAAGCTTTCTTAAAGGTATTTTGCTATGTTTCGGCACCGTGGTGAGGTTTTTTTCGTGATCCCGCGAGTAGAGTGAAAAACTAGGAATAAAGTTTCCTCTGCCCTTTAATTCATATTCCTTGTCAGCGATTAAATAAGTTTAAATTCTCAACTAAACGATGGATAATTACATGGTTCTCTACGTAGCGTATAGGACTTCAAGAAATCTCAAGGATAGAAGCCTCATACCTCGTCGACTCAGAGTCCTGGGATGTACACGAGTTCACAAGGCGTTTTGGGAAGTAGAAAAAGAAAAAGCGAGTATGGTTTTGAAAATACTCCACAAAAATCAGCCAGTGTTTCTCAGGAGGATAAGAGAGGTCAGAAAGCCTAGATTTGTAAAAGAAAAGGGCATAAATGATTTTGGGAGTCTAGTGATTGTTACATATGAAAACCCTAAAGAGGTAAAAAGGGAGAAGATAAGTAATTTTTTAAATAAAGCGCCTTGTATCCGCCTTTGTCGCTCGGTTTATGCTTTTTGCCAAGAGCACTCTCGCTTTGATGAGAGCAATGAACTAGTTGACGCTCAACGTTTCCGGATGTTCATACAGGAATTTCAAAGTGACGTTAAAGTTATTCCACGAGTGGTTGTTGTAAACTCTGATTCTGTTGAAGAACTCTTGGAAGAGACGAAAAAACGTGTTGAACACGAAATTTCCGACATCATTAAGTGTAGCAAAAAGCTTTATGAGAGAATTAGTAAGGGAGAACAGGACATACAAAAAATTCATTGTTCTTTGTCTAAGCTTAAAAGAAGATTTATTGCCGTGAAAAAAGTCGCGTCTTATTATGAAAAATGGCTAGGAATGAACTTTACAAACAGCTTAGTGAAGATAAATGTAACTTTTAGAAAAATTCATTTATTAGTCAAAGAAGAGCAAAAACCACAACGTTCCGAATGAGAACCTAAAAAACCAAAAATAGTTGGGTTGCGCATTCTGCCCCTTCTTTCTCTTTTTAGGTGTTTGAATTTACTTCTCCTTCTTTGCTTTCCTCTTCGGTTTTTCTTTTACATGCTCTTCGACTTCGGCTCGTAGCTTACGTGTACGCTCGAATACTTTCTCTTCATCAGGTAGGGTTTTCTCTTCTTTAGGTTTCTTTCTTCTCCTAAACCGATCAAGCAGACCCATGATGGATGCCTCCCTTAAGTCCTAAATCATCTTTATGTACTCACGAAATTTTTTCCCGCAACATTCATACAATTTAACATGTATCTTGCTCATGTTCCATTCCTTGATTGAATTTTCAGTCTCTTTTCCGCATGTGGGACATCTAGCCATTTTTAGTCACCTCTTCAAGGATAGATTTTAAGTTTTTAACTCAAAAATGGGAATTAAAAACAAGGTTTTTCGCCTAGTTCACGTAGCGTGCAGCTCTGGGCTCTACTAATACTCTTCCTCTTCTCGTTTCTTCTTAGCTGGTTTTTTCTTCTTCTCGGCCATGCTTGTCACCTCCCTTCACATTTTTGGTTGTGGCACACTTTCTCCTCTTCTTCAACTCGTGTGCTTTTGCCAGCCAGAATTTTCACATTGAAAACTTATTCACAACATTCAAATAAGGCTTCATAGCATAAAGAAAAGCTGAAAAATAATTTTTTTAACCGAATAAGGCAAAATGAGCATCTGTAAAACTGAAAAAGAATTGAAATAAGTCTATATCTGATAAAGACCAGATTTCTTCGTCAATAAATTTAAAAAAGACAGAAAATAAGTTACAAAAAAGAGTTACTTGTGAAATATATAAATAAACTAGTTCACCCTCAACTTTGAGAGTTTTCTCAATTTTCGTCTTTTTGAATAAGATTTTTAATATTAAAATCGCCAAGAGTATCATTACTGGAGCGACGCTTAATTGAAAGCAGTTATTTTGGCTGGAGGATTCGGAACGAGGTTGCGACCGCTCAGTTGTACGAGACCGAAGCTTCTTTTTCCAGTTGGCAACAAGCCTTTGTTGGACTGGAAACTGGAAAGATTGGCTAAGAACGGCGTAAAAGAAGTTATATTGGCTGTAAATTACATGGCTGAAGCCTTCAGCCAACGCTACGGAGATTCGGCGTACGGAATGAAACTTTTCTATTCTAAAGAAGAAAAGCCACTGGGAACTGGAGGACCCATTAAAAACGCAGAGGAATTAATTGGACGAGAGAAGTCTTTTCTCGTCTTGAACGGTGACATTCTCACCAACATTGATTACTCGAAGCTCGTGAAAGAGCACAGAGAAAAGGACACAACAGCAACGATAGCCCTCTATCAAGTTGAGGATCCTAGTCGTTACGGAGTAGCTGAGTTAACTAGAAAAAATCGTGTTGTGCGGTTCATGGAAAAACCATCTCGTGAAACAGCGCCCAGCAACCTGATAAACGCTGGAGTTTACGTGTTAGAGCCTGAAATATTTGATTATATCCCTAGCGGTCAACCTGTTTCAATTGAACGCAAGGTGTTTCCAAAACTGGCGAGTGAAGGAAAACTTTACGGCTATCCTTTTGAGGGATTGTGGACCGATATTGGAAAGTCGGAAGATTATTTGAAAGCAAACAAGCTCCTGCTTGACGTAGAAATCAAAAAGAGCCAACTGGGAAAGGATGTCCGCTTGGAGAGTGATGTGAAAATAAAAGACCCGACAGTGGTTGGAGAAAATGTGATCATTGGAGAAAAATCAGAGATAGGTCCCCATGTAGCTGTTGGAGAACGTGTTACTTTAGGAAAAGAAGTCCATGCGCAGAATTCAGTAATTTTCAGCGGAACAGTAATTTCAGATTTCACGACTGTGAAGGACTCAGTTATCGGTGAAGACGTGACCATCGGTAGAAAGGTGAAAATTGGGGAGGGCTGTATGATTGGCGACCACGCTGTTATTAGAGATAACGTTATTCTCACTCGAGACGTAGCTGTTTGTCCTTCAAGAGAAGTTACTGAAAGCGTGTTCACATCTAAATGCTTGATGTAAATCGATTTTCAGCTTTTTTTAAAACCTATCTTCGGTTCATCACATAAACTATTATACGAATTATACGCAAAAATACTGTTACCAACAAATCCAGAGAACGGGTTGAGATAAATGTCCACAGCAATGACGCTTAGAAAGAACAACATAAACATTCCTAAAAAACGCGGAAAATACACTGTCTGCGTTGTAGGATGTGGACGAAGAGGACTGCCCCACGCCTGCCTCTTCGCCGAAGCGGGATTCAAAGTTATTGGCGTCGACGTGGATCAGCAGGTCATCAATTTGATGAAAATGGGTAGAGCTCTCTTCGCTGAACCGAAACTCAAAGCCATCCTAAAGAAACATGTAAAGAACGGCAGCCTCACTGCCACAAACGATGCTAGAAAAGCCGCATCAAAAAGTGACGTTATTCTATTGGCTGTTCCAACACCCATTGACCAAAAGAAAAAACCCGATTATTCACATGTTGAAAAAGCGTGCAAAGACGTGGGCATGGGTTTACGTTCTGGGTCCCTCGTAATTTTTGCAAGCACAACAGGTCCTAGAGTAACTGAAACCTTGGTGAGAGAGACGCTAGAAACAGCATCCGGCTTAAAGGCTGGAGTTGACTTCGGTTTGACTTACAGTCCAGTTCGCGTCATTTCAGGAAAAATGTTAAAGGACATCACTTCTTCTTCGAGGGTGGTGGGCGCTGTCAATGAACAAAGCTTGAAGGCTGCTTGCTTAGTTCTGAGCACAATTGTAAAAGGGAAACTAATTGAAGTGAGAGATATAAAAACGGCGGAGTCAGTTAAGCTTTTCGAAAACGTTTATAGAGATGTCAACATCGGCTTGGCAAATGAGCTCGCTTGCTTTTGTGAAAAAGCCGGCTTAGACATCATTGAGATTCAAGCTGCAGCCAACACTCAACCATATTGCCATCTATTGATTCCAAGGATTGTTGGCGGACACATTCCTACTAACCCTTATCTTCTTGTTGAAGAGGCGGAAAACTTGAATACAAAACTTAAGATGTTGACAGTTGCAAGAAAGATAAACGATGAAATGTTAAACCACACAGTTCACTTAGTGAAAGACGCTTTAAGATTGTGTGGAAAAGCCATGAGAAGAGCCAAGGTTTCAATCCTCGGCGTTTCCTACCGTCCAAACGTAAAGGAACCTCGCGGCTCCTCAACATGGAAGCTTGTAGAAATGCTGAAAAAGAAAGGCGCAACCGTCCGAGTGTACGATTCCATTTTTTCCTATAAAGAACTAACAAAGTTAGGATATCCTGTTAAAAGAACGTTAGCTGAAACTGTTAAGAGCGCAGACTGTCTGACCATTGCCGTTGGACACGATCGATTCAAACGTTTAAACTTAAAGAAAATCAAGTTTTTGGTTAGAAGCCCCGCTGCAATAGTTGACATGGGACACGTTATTGACCCGGATAAGGCTGAGGAAGAGGGGTTCATTTATCGTGGCGTAGGGAGGGGATTAGCCACCGAGTGAAAGCGGTGACTGCATTGTTGATTTTCTGAAAACATTTATGAGCTCGCGGATTCGATTTAGATAGCGATATTGTACGACTAAAAGTGTCTGTTAATTAGTTTGGTGAAAAAATGGAAACTCTTTGGATTTTTATGCTTTCTATGTTATTATCATTTCTTACAACGTATCTTTTGACGCCTAGAATTATTGATTTTTTTACTGCCGCTAAAATTGTTGCGGTCGACCTACACAAGAAGGAAAAGCCAAAACTACCAACAAGTGGAGGAATCAGCGTTACTTCTGGAATTTTGGTAGGAATCCTATTCTATGTCGGAGTGAAGACGTTTTCTTCTTCATCCTCATCAAACCTCCAAGATAGTTTCATCCCCTTGTTGGGACTGTTGGCGGTCATAGCGAGCATACTCATCGTGACACTGAGCGGTTTGTTAGACGATCTGAACGTCAGGACGAGGGCTGTGAAAACAAAAGACGGGATAAATGTGAAAATCGGCATTCCGCAATGGGTCAAACCTTTGTTGACTTTGCCAGGAGCAATTCCATTAATGGTCATAAAAGCAGGAGAAACGACGATGACTTTACCCTTCATTGGAATAGTTGACTTTAGAGAACTATATCCTTTATTGATAATTCCTATTGGTTTCGTGGGCGCCTCAAATGTCGTTAATACGCTCGGAGGCTTCAATGGACTAGAGGCCGGAATGGGAGTAGTGTACACATTAAGCCTCGGATTGTACGCTTTAATAAATCATCGAACCAATGCAGCTACACTGCTTCTCACAGCCTGCCTAGCCTTGTTGGCCTTTCTAAGGTACAATTGGTATCCAGCGAAAATCCTCTCAGGGGACAGCTTGACTTATCTGCTTGGCGCTCTAGTTGCGGCAAGCGTTATCATTGGAAACATGCAAAGAGCAGGTCTGATAATGATGATTCCCTTTATAATTGAGTTTGTCTTAAAGGCTAGAAGCAGATTTAAGGCTTCCTGCATAGGAAAACTGAGAGAAGACGGAAAACTTGATCCCCCATACGGGAAGAAAATATACAGCTGGACACACGTATTAATGAATCTGGGTAAATTAAGTGAAAGAGACGTCACAATCGCTCTGATTTCTATTCAAGTTATCTTTGCAGCACTTCCCTTCCTAGGAATATGACCCTTCAATAGAGACAGATTCATCAACAATGTCGCCAGCTTTTCTGCGCCTTTTGGCAACTCGGACATTTCTTTCTTCCGTTTCAATTTTAACAAATAGAGGTTTGTTTGGTCTTTTTTTATTTCTCGATTTCGGTTTTGATGTTGAATGGTTTGCCTTCAGTTAATATTTTTTTGGGAATTTTGTTCTTCCATTTCCGTAGGAAAGGCAGCTCGTTTTTTTCTTCTCTCAACTCGTCGGGTAGCATTTCAGGAATCTCGTCGCGAATGGGATACCAACGTGAACATTTGGGACATATGATCACGCCCGCCACTATTTCTTCTTTTTCCTCAAATACATGTAGCTCAAGAGGATAATACTTGTCAATGGGACACGCGAGAATTTCCATAAGTTTCTTCTTGATGATTCATTCCTCCATTAACTGTACTGTTAAACTAGAAAGGTTATAAAAGATTTGCCAGAGCTCCCTAAATGGTGAAAAGATTGAAGTTGAAAGAACCCAGGTTCTTCGCTCATACTTCAGCTTGAATAGATTGATGCAAATTTTTGGATTGACCTATCGTAAGTTTCTTCAATTTCAGGTGGAAATAAACATCCGAGAAGCTCATTTCTTTCCCTATGATAGCGTATGCACTCACAGCACTTACCCTTTCGCTCACAATATGGATAGGTGCATCTGCAATCCTTCAGGTTAAATTCCAAATTGGAACATTGCTTTCTTTCATCCATCTAAAAATTCTCCTTTAATCTTAAAACAAACCAAAGCTGGTAATTAACATTCTTATTCTTAGTTTGGAAACACCTCTATATCAATGACCACTTGATACCAATTGGGTCCAGTGGTTCGCACAACTCGACCAAAGGGTATTTCAAAGTTAACATTCAAATTTTGTAGTTTCTCAAACACTTTTCTCTTAGTTTTTTCGACAGGATTTTCATTTTTTCTGGCATGTTCAAAGTCGTAATAGCTGATCCAGCCTCCAGTCGGCTTGAGCGCTACCATGGCAGAGTCAAGATACTCGTATGCCTTCTCAGGCAGAGGCATAAGAACTCGATCCGCTATGTTTTGCAACTTTTCTTCCACAATCCTTTTTGCGTCTCCCTTCAGAGGAAGAATCCGCTCCCTGACCTTGTTTATTTCTGTGTTTTCCTGCATACATTGAACCGCAACTGGATTGATGTCAATGGAAAAAATTTTCTTAGCTTCAGAATGCTTGGCAATAATAATGGAGTAACAGCCTACGCCAGCGAACATGTTTACAATCACTTCGTTTGATTTGACCAGTTTTGCAATGCGCATTCGCTCGTGAGACAGTCTCGGTGAAAAATAGCATTTTTC
>CAYFTS010000243.1:0-1782 GCA_964346135.1 uncultured Candidatus Bathyarchaeia archaeon
ACCACTGGGCTTAACGCCTTCTTTCCTTTCCAGAGTTTTTTCATTTTTGTTTTTATCCCTCCTTCTGAGGTTTCAAATAACATAGAATAGAGTATAGAGATTTAAATCTTACGACTCAAGACTATCTATTCAAAAGAAACAACTAACCCATACCCACGGTTTACTAAACAGCCACTGCCTCAAAAAGTCCTAGAAGCAGTTTCGCTACCTTCTCACCGAACTCAGTTATTACATAGTACTTCTTTAATGGATCGATAGGCACGCTTTTAGCTAGTCCAAGATCCTCGATTTCCATCATTCTTGATCTGAATGTTCCATCGCTTAGAGTTAGGTTCAGCTCCTGCATGAATGCCTTGGCGTTTTTCCAACGGCCTTTGTCTATGTATAAGAGAAAGATGCAGTCAATTGCGTGATCTTTCTCCAACATTGATTTAATGGCGGAGAGTTTTTCGTCGGTGAGAATGTGCTTGATGTTTTCTTCTTTTGCCAATTCGCTACTCAACCCTTTCTTTTCGTATTGCATCTTTAGTGTATATCTTTGCTTTTAAGCATTTAACTTATATTGCGATTTCTGAAATAACTCTCGCTTCACAAGACTTCGGGAAAACAAACATTCTCCTTATAAGTTATTATGGGGGGACTCATATGTTATCTGTTTTTGTTTCTATTACATATATTTTTATAGCAATAGTAAGATTTCGTAAGACGCAAGATTTAATACAGACATGCTAACTCTATTGTATAGGAGAACTACAATGGAACAACTCCAAACAGTACCATCAAAGTCACTGTTAAAGCTAGCAAAAATTAGAAAACCTTGGAAAAAAGAGTTAAAATTGCTCTCTCTTTTAGCCATCATGATTTTTGGTGCATTTACATTTACAAATAGTTTGTTCTTTTCTGCTGCAAGTGCGACATACATAGAGGGAGATATTACACAAGACACTGTCTGGACTCTAACGGACAGCCCATTCGTGGTGTCCAAAAATGTAACGATTTATTCAACTGCTACATTGACTATAGAGCCCGGAGTTGAGGTAAGGTTTGGAGGGAAATTTAAGATAGATGTGACTGGAACACTCATTGCTACAGGTACACAAGATAACATGATAACGTTCACCTCAAACAAGGATCAACTAGGAGCAGGAGACTGGGGCACAATCAAATTTAGTGGAGTCGAACGGTCTACATTAGCCTATTGTTCTGTAAAGTATGCAGTAAACGGAATAACTATAGAAAACGGGAACGTAGAAATCAAAAACTGTGAAATAAGCGACAATGAAAACGGTATCCGCGTAACTGGCGTTAATCAAGCTTCTATACATGACAACACCATAAGATCAAATGCAGATGGTATACTTCTAGCTGGAAACTCAACTTCAGGAGTAAGTATAAGACAAAACAACGTGTTATCCAACACACAAAGCGGAATACAGCTTGATTCAAATGCATACACTAATATTGATATTCTCTATAACGTTCTTTCGGCAAACAACAAGGGATTTCACGTTTCCGGCCAAGCAAGCACAACCATCACTAATAATTCAATTTCATACAACACTCTCGGAATTTATTATGAGAAGGCACAAAGCAATGAGGCTCATTTCAACGACATTTATGGCAACACATTAGGTATGGACGTATCATCTATTACTAATGCTACCGTTGATGCAGCATACAATTATTGGGGCGACGAAAGCGGACCCTACCATATATCTTTGAATCCGGCTGGAAAAGGCGATCCTGTAGGTGGCGATGGAGAGAATCTAGATTTCATATTCT
>CAYFTS010000244.1:0-2476 GCA_964346135.1 uncultured Candidatus Bathyarchaeia archaeon
GTTTGGCGCCGGGGGAGGGATTTGAACCCACGCGACCCAAAAAGGGTCACAGGCTATCTAAGTCAGCTCCAGGCATGAGCTTCTGTTGAGCGAATCTGCTCCCTACCTGATTTCCCGCCTCATTGGCTCTAGGAGACCCCGGCACACCATCATAACTTTAAGGGGAATGGTGTTTTATAGCTTTTGAAACTAAAACTCGGTATCCGCTTTTTCTAGCAAGTACGTCAACGTTTTCAAATGTTTTCTCCATTAGTTTAGTGAGTCGTTTTCCACTTACTTTGGAGCGGACAACGATTTGTAGCAGTCCTTCTTCTTCGAGGTGTTGGGGAGCTTGTGTTATGAGGGGTGAAACTGTTTGCATGCCTGCGGCGATGGGTGGGTTGGAAAGTATTGTGTTGAATCTCATGTCCCTCACGGGCTCGTAGAGAAAGCCTTGTTTAACTTCTACGTTTTCTAAAGAATTTCGTTTAATGTTTTTTTTAGTCAGCCAAACTGCGCGTTCGTTTACATCTGTCATAATCACGTGGAGGTTAGGGTTGAAGGTGGCTGCTGCTATTCCAACTGGTCCGTATCCGCAGCCGAGATCAAGTATCCATCCCTTGTGGGGAAGAAGCATCTCTTCTATGAGGAGGCGGGTTGCGGGGTCTATGCGCGTTTTGGAGAAGACTCCTGAGGATGTTATAAATTCGAAGGGTCTATTTCTGAAGTAGGCGCGTATTATTCCGAGATTCAATTTTGACTTTGGCTGTTCAGTAGAGTAGTGTTCGTTCATAGATTTCCGCGCCACATTTTCGGGTAGACGCCGCGGTGCATAAGGACTCGTTCAGTTTTCGCTACTAAGCCGTGGTTCATGTTTAGAATTTGTTCGGTGGAGGCCAGGGATTTTGCCAGTGCTACTGCTTCGTCCTTTTGGGTGAAAATGGCAACGACATGGTTGGGTTTTATGTCTGTTTCTATGGAGAGGATGCCGGGTGCTGCTAGGTGAGCGCCGTGGCAGATGGCGTCGACTGCGGAGTCGCGTATGTATATTTTGGGGATGTGTTCTAACGTTTTTTCCATGGGATGGATGAATTTTCTGAGAATGGTTTCGTCTTTGGTTTCTTGCCATTGTGAGTGTAGGTAGGATAGTCCGTGTAAAGTGATGAGGTCGGTGTTTTCTTTGAAGGGTCCTGCTCTTGTTCTGCGGAGTTCTTGCATGTGGGCGCTGCAGCCCAGTGCTTCTCCTATGTCGTGGCAGAGTTTTCGGATGTAGGTTCCTGCTTCGCATCCTACTTTGAAGAGTACGTTTCTTTCGTTCATTTCGAGGAAGGTGTTGTAGTATATTTTTCTTGTTCGGAGTCTTCGTTTTACGGAAGCTCGTACGGGGGGGCGTTGATAGATGGTTCCGCAGAATTCGTTTAGAACGGATTTAACTCTGTTTTCTGGGGTTTCAGCGTGTAGTTTCATGATGCAGATGTATTCTTTTCCTGACAGTAGAATTGCTTGGACGATTTTGGTGGCTTCTTCTAAGGCGATGGGTAGAACTCCGGTCACTTTGGGGTTTCCCCGGCGTTAGTGTGCCTCTAGGGTTCCGCCGTGACCTGCTTTTTCGATTTTTAGTATGCGTTTGACCCATGCGGTGACTTCGTGGCTTGATGGTCCTGGAGGTTTGTCTATGTTGATTATTCCGTGTTTGATGTATTCTTTGATGGGGCGTTCTTCTGGTTTGTGTCCGTAGTGGGGGTTGGTTTCTTCTTCTGCTTTAACTATGAGTTTTCGTTTGGTTTCCCATGGTGGCTTGATTTTGTGCATTTTGTTGTTTTCCTCAAAGAGTGAAGGAGAGGGTTGCAAAGTTAAAAAACTTGAGGTAAAGCTGACACTGTTAACTTATTCATGATTAAAGATTTTAACAAATACCGCGCGCAATCTGTTGTTTGCTTCATCTTGCTTGATATTCACTTCAAAATATAAAGGGTTCATTTCTTCTTCAATTCTCTTCCACAATAACTACAGTGAATAGCATCTTGTTCATTCCATGTTCCACATTTGGAACATCGTAAAGTCAGCTTTTTTTCTCCTTTTCGAGTTCTTTCAGCGAGATAGTATCCTACAATTGCTCCCAAAATGTTGAGGAAGAAGAAAGTAATTGCGAACACCAAGATTAGCCCAGCAGGGCTGACTTTCCAAAAATCATCTATTCCTATCTGATAAGAATAGAGTGTGTAGGAATGAAAAAACAAAGCAACGGAAATAACATAAGTCGACATGAATCCTAAGAGAGAACTTGAGAAAAAGATTGTTATAGTTCTTTTCAGGTCTTTCAGGACATAACTAATGCAAGTACTGACCAACATAACCAGCACCACTATTGACCCTGACAAACCCTTAATCGACACGGTTGGCGAAACGTTCGAGAAGGGACTGGAACTCCTAAGCCGAGTAGGCTTAAACGACACTTTCCTGTTTGTACGTCGCTAGAGCCAACTCAGCGACGGAC
>CAYFTS010000245.1:0-24153 GCA_964346135.1 uncultured Candidatus Bathyarchaeia archaeon
ACCGCCTTAGATCTCGCTGACATGGGTTTCAAGGTTTATCTTGTTGAGAAAACTGAAAGCATTGGAGGTCACATGGCGCAGTTGGACAAGACCTTTCCCACTTTAGATTGTTCAATTTGCATCGAAGGACCCAAGATGGTGGATGTGTCTCGTCACCCTAATATCGAAATAATATCGTACGCTGACCTCGTCAGCGTGGAAGGTTACGTAGGCAACTTCAAAGTGAAGATTCAAAAAAATCCTAGATACGTGATAGCTGAGAACTGCACTGGCTGTGGCGAATGTCGGGATGTTTGCCCCGTAGAATATCCGAACACATGGGACGAGAACATGGGTGTGAGGAAAGCAATCTCGGTTCCCTTCGATCAAGCTGTTCCTCTTGTTTACACAATCAACTTGGACCACTGTATTGAGTGTTACAAGTGTGTAGATGCTTGTGGTGCTCGCCAAGCCATCAACTTTGATCAGAAGGAGGAAGAAATCGAACTTGAAGTTGGAACAATTATAGTAGCAACGGGATATGATATTTACCGACCCTACGACGACAGCTTGTACGGCTACGGCAGATATGACAACGTCATCACAGCTCTCGAGTTTGAAAGACTGATCTTGGCGGCTGGCCCAACAGGTGGAAAGGTTATACGAGCTTCAGATGGCAAAAAACCACACACTGTAGCCTTCATTCAATGTGTCGGTTCAAGGAACGTGAACAAGTATCCCTACTGCACCGGATTTTGTTGCATGTATGCTCTAAAAAACGCGATTCTGCTGAAGGAGAAATACAAAGATGACGTGGAGGTTTACATACTTTACATTGATTTGCGTGCCCACTTCAAGGGCTACGAAGAATTCTATCAGAGAGCCCGTGAACTGGGAGTCAACTTTATTCGTGGAAGGGCAATGCACATTTTAGAAGACCCGAAAACCAAAGATTTGACTATTCGGGCAGAGGACATGACGTTGGGAGATCCTATCGAAATAGGAGCAGAACTTGTGGTTCTTTCCACCGCTGCAATTCCCAGTCCAGGCACTGATAAGGTGGCGAGAATTTTGAGTCTCACTAGAGGCGCTGACGGCTTTTTCATGGAGAGTCATCCGAAACTGAAGCCTTTAGATACTCCTGTGGATGGGATTTTCTTGGCTGGGGCTTGTCAGGGACCTAAGGACATACCTTACAGTGTTTCTCAAGGTAGCGGGGCAGCCTCAAGAGCAGCAACTATCCTTTCTAAGAAGAAGTGGGAAATTGAGCCTATCATAGCGGTGGTTGATTCTAGCAAGTGTAGAAACGTGAACACTAAGTGTGGCATTTGTGTACAGCGTTGTGCGTATGGAGCTATAAAAGCGCCTGAGGGAGAACCTGCTCGAGTCACGACAGCCATGTGTCACGGTTGCGGCACCTGTGTGGCTGAATGTCCATCAGACGCCATCACTCAGATGCACTTTACTGACGCTCAAATTATGTCTCAGATTCACTCTGCTTTAGAGGAAAACGCCGAAGACAAAATTTTGGCTTTTCTATGCAACTGGTGTAGCTATGCAGGTGCTGATCTTGCAGGCACCAGCCGCTTTGAGTATCCTCCAACAGTACGACCGATACGGGTTATGTGTTCGGGGCGTGTGGACAAAGATTTCATTCTGGAAGCATATAGGCAGGGTGCTGGTATGGTGTTGGTGGGTGCTTGTCACCTTCCATACGATTGTCATTATATTTCGGGGAATGTGTGGATGAAGAAAAGAACTGACGCCTTAAGGATGGTGCTTGAAAAACTTGGACTCAGCCCTGAGCGGTTCAGAGTTGATTACATATCTGCGGCGGAAGGAGTGAAGTTTGCTGCTCTCATCAATGAGATGACTGAACAGATGAAAACGCTGGGAAAGGAGAAGATTAAAGCGGAAAACGAGAAACTGCGACCAACGCTTGAGAAAATGCTTGAACGAAAAAAGAAATAATTATTGTACTGCGGGCGCACATAATTTCTAAACTCGAAACTGAAATTAATGAGTTAGCCACGGTATGTCAAGTGGATTAAAGATGAACGCTTGGAGACTGTTGAAACTTGAGGTTAATGACGCGTTCACAAACATGGCTATTGACGAAGCCATAATGAAAGCAAGAATAGATGAGACCGTGCCCAACACTCTACGCTTTTACCAGTGGCAGCCCTCCGCCGTAACCATCGGTCGCTTTCAAGACATTTTCCAAGAAGTCCACGTAGGAAACTGCGAGAAACAGAGAGTAGATATAGTGAGAAGAATTACGGGCGGAGGAGCCATATATCATGACTGCGACGGCGAGATAACCTACAGCGTGGTTGTGAATGAGAAAGACTTAGGATCAACAGATGTGGTTGTCGCCTACCATCTTATATGTAACGGTTTAATTGAAGCAGCCAACACCCTAGGTGTCAAAGCAGATTTTAACCTTGGAGACCCGAAGCACTGCCCAAACATTGCAATAACTGGAAAAAAAATCTCTGGAAGCGCCCAATCTCACAAAAGAGGCATACTGCTTCAACACGGATCATTCCTTTTAGACATAGACTTGAAGAAAATGTTTACGTTTCTCAAGGTTCCGTGGGCAAAATCTGTAGGAGACGTGTTGAACATAGCCCAGAAAAAGTTGACGTCCATTAAACACGAACTCCGCTCAACTGTATCAACAGACGATGCGTATCAAGCCCTAGTTACGGGCTTTCAAAAAGCGTTACGCATCCAACTCGTAGAAGGAGAATTGACGAGTTACGAGCGAAACTTAGTGGAAAAACTTCGAAGAGAAAAATTTACCGTAGATAAATGGAACCTTACAGGTAAAGTTTGACCATCTATTCATTCACGCTACAGTACTTCCACTGATGTGTAATGTTAAAGTTTTGTTCTTCTCAACAAGAGGGCATTGACCACTACGATTATCGAGCTTGTGGCCATTATGAGTGCTGCCCATTCAGGTCTTAAAACAATGTTGAAGGGAGACAGTATTCCCGCCGCCATCGGAATTGCTGCTGCGTTGTAGCCCGTAGCCCACAGTAGATTTTCCCTCATTTTTTGCATAGTTTTTTTGCTCAGGTTCACGAGCTTTGACACATCCCTCGGATCGTTCTTAACTAAGACAACATCTGCCGATTCCACCGCAACGTCTGTGCCCGCGCCGATGGCTACTCCAACATCGGCTTGAACCAAGGCGGGTGCGTCGTTGATGCCGTCTCCGACCATCGCGGTTTTCTTTCCTTGGCTTTGCAGTTCCTTAATCTTATCTGCTTTTTGTTCTGGCAGTACCTCAGCAAAAAAAGTGTTGAGACCCAACTCTTTCGCCACATATGCAGCGGTCTGTCTGTTGTCTCCAGTTAACATGGCAGTTTCCACGCCAAGACTCTGAAGCTCATGAACCACTTCCCTTGACTCGTTCCTTATAAGATCAGCTAAGGCTATTAACCCCTTAAGCTTCCTCTTCGTTGCAATGTAAACAACCGTTTTGCCTTGAGATGAAAGCTTCGAAACAACATCTTCGTGTTCTTCAAGACCTATTTTCAAGTCCCTCATAAGATTTGCATTGCCTATGTAAACTTCATCCTTGCCAACAACAGCCTCAGCACCTTTCCCCGGAATAGCCATAAACTGCTTAACTTCTTTGTTACGCAAACCTTCATCTTGCGCCTTCTTCACTATACCCTTCGCAAGAATATGCTCCGAGTTTACCTCTACAGCCGCAGCAGTTTCCAGAATTTCTTTCTCGCTCCAGTCTCCAAGTTTGATTACGTCCGTAACACCGAATTCACCTTTAGTCAAGGTTCCCGTTTTATCAAAGACTACTGTATCCAGTTCTTTCGAAAGCTCCAAGGCATTCGCGTTTTTCACTAGAACTCCCATTTTCGCCGCCATAGTTGTGGATATCGAAGTCACAGTCGGTATAGCCAAACCTAATGCATGAGGACACGCGATAACAATGACTGTGATTGCAAGAGTTAAAGCATAAATACTCTCCTTTCCAGCGACTCCCCACCAGAAAGCGAAGGTACCAGCGCCGACAAAGATCGCTGTTAAAGTTAGGTAGTGGGCTGCTCTGTCTGCAAGCTTCTGAGTTTTAGGTTTAGAAACCATGGCGTCTTGAACAAGTTTGATGATCTGAGCAAGTGCCGTATCCTCACCGATCTTAGTTACTCGAACTCTTATTGCACCCTCAGCGTTTATGGTTCCTCCGATTACTCCATCTCCCTCCCTCTTGTTGACGGGTTTGGACTCACCGGTAATCATAGCTTCGTTGACGTTGGTCTCGCCCTCAACCACGACGCCGTCAATGGGAACTTTTCCACCTGGTCTGACTAGGATGACATCGTCTACATTAAGGTCTGATGTTTGCACTTCTGCAATCTCGCCATCCTTCACTAAGTTGGCTGTTGGCGGGATAAGTTTCACCAACTCTTTAAGTGCTCCAGAAGCACCTCGAACAGCCTTCATTTCCATCCAATGGCCGAAAAGGAGGAAGAGAACAAGTGTGCTGATCTCCCAGTAGAAATCTACAGCTTCAAAGAAGAAGGTGCTGCCCACGCTGAAGAGATATCCAGAAATGACAGCTATGCTCACTAGGACGTTCATGTCAAAGAAACGATTTCTTAATGATTTTCGAGCTCCACGATAGAAAACTAATCCACCATAAAAAACTATGACTGAGGAGAGCAAGAAAAGCAAATACTGAGAACCCGTAAATTCTGGGACCTGAAATCCCAGCCACGTCTGGATTGTAGGAGACAGAATCAAGACAGGTACCGTGAGAATCAAACTTACTAGGAAGCGTTTCTTCATGTCGGCTTCCATCATGGCATGGTGATCGTGTTTCATCGGTTCGCCGGGTTTTGCCCTCTTCATCGCTTCATGTTCCATTTTTGCCATTTCGTGAGGTGGCTTCATCATTTCACAGCTGATTCCACGTTTCAACACAGCTTGCTTGATGTCTTCAGGTTTGACCATGCCTTTGTGAGACTTCACTGTTAGAAAGAAGTTTACTGGGTCGTAGGACACATCAATAACATGTTTCAACGCCTTGACGGCGTCTTCAACTCCACAAGCACAATCATATGATAAATAGTCGCGGATGTAGAGCTTTGCCGTGTCGTAATCTTCATCCATAAAATATCCCGAAGCTAATTTTATCGGTGCATAGTATTTAAAGAATTCAGTAAGTCTTCACCTAGTAATAGGTGTTACCTATGAAAGAATATGACTTGGTCATTTTAGGTGCTGGTTATGCGTATGTGCGTGCAACAAAAATTAGGGCAACGTTTTCTCTATTTAAACATCACAAAACAGCTAGAGCGAAAAAGTAGCCAAGGATTGAAGCAATTACGGATATCAAAGCTGCCTTCGTCCATGTAGCCTGACTAAAGAAACGTACTGCTAATGCAAAGAGCACCGCCATCCATGACTTAAATGTGAAGTCCAGATAATATCCAAGTTGGAACGCCCAGTTGGAGATCCATTTTTCCTGGAAAGTTTCAGCTGTTACCGGTGGAAGCGTCGAAAAAAGTAGTGCGCTAACTAGAATGTAAACTGCGGTTACGATAAAAACGTGTCCTATAACAACGAAAAACTTCGTCAACGAGCCTGTTTTTCCGTGAAATATCCTCATAAACATCAGCAGAAAGACTCCATATATGGCCCAATTAAAGAAGAAGGCAATAGAAACATTTAGGGAGGAAAGGATAATGACGTCGGACGCAGCTGCAGTAAACCAGGAAATATATTTTCCAAAATGCAAATCATCAATTTTCAATGTTAGATTTGCGGCATCAGACCAAGCTAATCTAAATTCCAACTCAGTTATGTTTCCCCAATCTGGAGAATTACGTGAAGTCCAATTCGGGTTATCCGAACCAACCTCAACTGTTACGTTAGCCCATGTGTCGCTTGAGTTTATTAAATAGGTTAAATCGATTTCAAAATAACCGTTTTCATTGTTAGAAAATAGTCGTAATGTTGCATTAGAACTCGGAAATGTCTCATTTTGATGTATCCATTTAATTCGGAAAGATATTGCCTTGTAACCTGTTTTTCCCGAGCAATCAAACTGTCCTATACCTGTTATGTTCATCCGAATGTGCGTGTTATTGGTAATGGAAGATTTGACACTATAGTTGCCAACCACATCTTCTGTACCATCAACTGATAGATTTCCGTTGGAATTCCAAAGAGATGCTGATTCTGTCCAGTCATCATTAGCAGGCGTCGCAGTCAAAAAAGAATATTTTGAAGCTACAATACTTTGCAAGACTACTGTAGCTAATAAGGTGAGCGCTAAAATTAAGAGAGGTCCTTTAACAGTTGGGTTCTTAACGATTTCCTCAAATGCCTTAACTGGAGAGTATAAAACCTCCAATACTTCTTTGACCACCAACTTCTGCTTGATCTCCCCTATTTTGCACTAGTCTTCTTATTTTTTAGAACAATCTCATAAAAGTTCCTAATAACTGTTCTTTCTATTGTGTCAAATTCCTTTCTAATTATTAGCCAGTTAAGAAAAAGACAAACGTTTTTATCTGGTTATTTTAAGCCGATAGAAAAATGAATGTAAGCAACAAATTAAATCATGCATTTGTCTCCACATTCATGGGCCAAATTTGGGTGACTTAAAAGCGATTCAGTGGGTCGAAAGGTTAAATGGCACCTAAAAGCAGAACTATGACTACTATGAGTATTCCAGCGCCAACCGTTTGGACACCGTATAACAAAATGTTCTCCTTCGCAATTCTTCCAAGATAAAGACCTAAAGAAAACAATGTGGCTAGGCTGAGAGTGAATGAGACAATGTAAGCGTCCCGGATGACAACTGTTCCCATTAACGTGAAGATGAAGGGAATAAGAGCGATCACCGCAGTCAACATAGGTGATGCGCCGTCAATAAATGCGGCATACACAGAAACAAAGTCAGAAGCTTTATCATGTATGGAGTCGCTGAGATCAGTGAGCATGGCAGTCTCTAGCGTTTTAAGATGTCTCTTTCTCTCAGCCTTCTCAGTCATGTATGCGCCGAAAAGGCCGGACACCCCCATAGCTAGACTTGCCGCTAACCCTGCGGTGACAATTATTTCAGGCTTTGTGACTCCCACGATCCAAGAGCCTACGATAATGCCAAGCGCGGTCATTGAGCCGTCAAAACCGTTTTTGATGAAGTATCTTCGGGCAATGGGGCTCATTTGCGTAATTCGTAGATAAGACCTAATTCTTCGAAAAAAAGGTCTAACGCGTTTCATCATGCGTTAACCACGCTGAGAAGACGATGCTTTTCATCCTCGTCACTCATTTGCATTATAGCAGTACCTTTAGATTAATATAAATCTTAAGCTGTAGATGAAGCTTTGCGTGAGCACAGATCTAACAGACGATAAGACAATTTCTTAATTTGTCGTCTCCAGTTCTCACTTGTTAGAAAAGGTTAGAAAAAAGGGATGCTCTGTTAAGAATGTCCTGAGTGTTTGCTGATTTCTTCCAAAAGTGGTTAAGGAACAAACCCTTAGTCTTTTCTGGATGCCAATGACTGTATGAACATGTAGTTTTGTTGCACATAAAGACGATAATGTTTATTAAATATTAATATATAATATATATTGTGAGCGCGCAACTGTGATGGTACTTGTCTTATGTTATTAGAACAAAGAGAATAGCTTTTCCAGCCGAGGGCATGCATGCGTGCGCGCTCATGGCAAAAAGAGGTGAAAGCTGAATGGGAAATAAGAAAAACCTGGAAATCAAGATTATGCAGCAGGACGATGGTGGATGGACCGCCAGTTTTAGGATGGGCTGGCGGAAGAACGAGACCGTGGTAGCTGAGTCGGTTGACAGTTTGCTGGAGAAAGTGTCGAATAAAATCGGTAGCTATTACAGAGGATATTCGCCGCGCGTGCGGGATTTTCAGGTTGGCCAAAGGAGTGTATTCGAAACTCCTTGAACACACATGCGTGAAATAGCGGGAGATTAGTTGCGTGGGCACGCGAACGTCTATTGAGTGCAAATAATGCATGCAAGAGACCCCAACGAAATAACGATGGATATCCGCAGTCACCCGATACTTTTAAGTTATTTGTGATGAAGGTTTCTGTATCTTTCTCTTGCGGTTTGCTTAATACCATCTAAGAAGGAGAGCTCCTATAACGAAGAAAGTTAACCTTTCCTATTGCACGTTCCATAGTCAGTAGCTACAAGTGGTCTACAGATAAATTTTCTTGTTTATGAATATCTATGTCTGTCTGATTTTGTCAATGGGTTTCGTAGAGCTCTAACTTATCTTCACATTCTGGCAGATCTATCTTGAGGCGTTTTTACTTCTTCAACAATTATTCTACCAGCCGCAACCTCGTCGACAGAATGGATGGTGGCTCCCATTTCTTCTACTTTCTTCTTGATATTTTCAAAGTCTATGCCATTTCCAACAATGATGATCTTTGCATTCTCCACTTGTTGATCTATTTCGTAAATGATTATGTTTACTCCTTCTACTCCATCTAGCTTACTAAGTTCCTCAGAAAGTTCGATTACGTCAGGCTTGTGCGGTTTCAAGACATCCAAGACAAGTCTTCTTATCATCTATACAACCGACTGCGTATAATTCTTCCCATGCATATATTTAACGTTTCCTCCAAGTTCTAACAACGAATTTTATGTGGCACTAAAGCCAAGATATAGACGAACAACATCTTTATTAGACAAACATATATCTGTTGGATCAAGCATTCTTTTTCAAAAGGGTTGTTTCCATGGAAAAAGCAGAAAAATATGTGAAAATGGCTCTTGAAATGGGAGCGGAAAACTCAAAAGTCATATCGGTGAAAGACATTGTGTTTGATCCTAGAACCCTCCTCAAATGTATGTATGGCTGTGAGGACTGGGGGAAAAGTTGGACATGCCCTTCCGCTCCAAAGGCTTTGATGCCTTGGGAAGCTGAAAAAATACTGAAGAAATATAACTGGGGGATACTGATCCACACGCAAGACCCCAAGTTAGCTCAGGAAATCTCCTTTCAAATGGAAATGAAAGCGTTCTTTGATGGTTACCCATTGGCATTTTCGATGTTTGACTGCTACCTGTGTGAAACATGTGTCTTCCCTGATCCCTGCAGGTTTCCGGAGAAGGCTAGGCCCTCAATGCAGGCGTTGAGTATTGATGTTTATGCTACGGTGAAAAAGCAGGGACTACCGATAGAACCTCTTAAAACGAAGGGTGAGAAACCGAATTATTACGCGTTAGTGTTTATTGAATGAAGTTAACTTTGAAAGCCAATTATATATTCGCGATTTTTAGGTGAGAATCTTTTTTAGCTAATAAATCTACAACTCTTTGAAAGGTGAATAGAAATTGGGAAGAGCAGTTCTACGGTTTATGTCAACCGATGAAATACGCATTATCCACGATGCTACTCTACAAATTTTGAAAGATGTTGGACTGCTAATACGAAGCAACCGAGTTCTCAAAATACTGGACGACGCAGGCGCTCAAGTTGATCATGAAAAGTCTATAGCCAAAATACCTGAAGCCATAGTCAAAGAAGCTTTAAACAAAGCCCCGAAAACCGTCAAGCTTTCAGCCAGAGACCCAAAACACAACATCACCGTCCCTTCTGAAACAAACTGCTACCTCACCACAGACGGTTTAGGCGTTTACATGCTAGACTTGGAAACTGGAGAACGAAGACTAGGCACCAGAAAAGACCTAGCGAACTTCGCAATTCTAGCAGACGCTCTAGAATCAGTTCAAGTTTTCTGGCCAACCATCGTAGTTTCAGATGTTCCGAAGCCAGTTCATGAATTGCACGAGTTTGTCACATCTCTGAAAAACACGGTGAAACATGTGGAACATGAAGCGATGAACACTAGAGAGGCTCAATATGAAATTGAAATAGCCTCCGCAATTGTGGGAAGTCGAAAGGAACTTGAGAAAAAACCTATAATCTCAGTGGTTCAATGCCCTATTAGTCCACTTACATACGAGAAGGGGTCAATAGAAGCAACTGCAGAATTTGCTAAGGCAAACATCCCTGTTGTTGCCATGGGTATGCCCAATTTAGGTGCCACCGGACCCGTAACCATCGCCGGAAGCTTAGCTGTTGGCAACGCTGAAAACCTTGGAAGTCTCATCGTCACTCAACTAGTCAATCCCGGAGCCCCCTTCATATATAGTATATCTTCAATGTCCACCGACATGAAAACAGGCATAGGTGCCAGTGGCGCACCCGAAGCCACTATTGCCACTGTTGCTGCTATTCAACTCGCCAAACATTATGGACTTCCATGTGAGATGGGCGGCTTTGGCACAGACGCTAAAGTTCCCGGTGTTCAGGCAGCATTTGAGAAATCATTAGATATTTTTGCCCCAGTGATGGCGGGTGTAGACTTGATTGCGGGAATCGGTGGGTTGGAAGGGTCTAACACTTTTTGCCTTGAGCAGATGGTAATTGACAGCGAGATTTGGGAGTCAACTCTTAGATTCGCTCGGGGATTCGCTGTAGACGATGAAACGTTAGCTTTAGATACCATACGTAATGTTGGGCCGGGCGGCCACTTCCTTTCACAAAAACATACGCTTGAACATTTTGAAAATGAACTATGGATGCCTAAAATAAGTGATCGAAAGCCCTACGCAGCTTGGAAATCCGCTGGAGAAAAAAATCTAGTAGATGTGGCAAAAGAACGTGTTAAATCTATACTAAAAAACCATAAGCCGAAGCCGATCGATAAAGCTATCCAAGAAGAAATCGACCAGATGTTGAAAAATTATGAAAAGGAGTTCTTAGGGCAATAGAAGTTTTCTAAGCATTTAGACATGAATATCCAGTCAATTATCTGATCAAGTAATGGAAATCACCAATTGGCTTTCAACTCAAAAAACTATAAATAGTAAAAATAAGTGTTGATAATAGTCACTAGGAGAAATGTATCTATGACAGACGATATATTGAATAGACTTAAAGAAGCTGTTATCAACTATGATGTAGATAAGGCTGTTAAAGCTGCCCAAGAAGTAATTGAAACCGGTTTCGACCCGCTTGCAGCAATTGAAGAAGGCTTAGCCGCTGGTTTACAGGTTGTCGGAGACAAATTTGGAAGTGGAGAAATATTTCTCCCAATGTTGATGATATCAGCGGAGGCTACGAAGAAAGCTTTAGCCATACTAGAGCCCGCGGTAGCAAAGGGAAAAGCCAGAAAGGTTAGGGGTAAAGTGGTCATCGGAACCGTTGAGGGAGACATCCACGACATCGGGAAAAGCATCGTCGCTGCAATGCTTACTGCAAACGGCTTCGAGGTTCACGACATCGGATGTGACGTACCAACATCAAAGTTTGTCGAGAAGGTGAAAGCAGTCAATCCAGATGTCATTGGAATGTCAGCTCTTTTGACGACCACCATGCCAAAGATGAGTGAGCTGATCGATGCCCTTAAGAAGATGGGGCTCAGAGAAAAAGTGAAAGTGGTTGTAGGTGGAGCTCCGGTGTCAGCGGCTTGGGCTGAACAGATAGGAGCCGATGCCTACGGGGAAGACGCCATGGCAGCCGTTGATGTCATCAAAAAATTGTTAGGTAAATAGAAGGGATTTTTTCCTCAAAAATGGAGTAAGCGTGGAATTTTCTTTGGGAACTTTCCTGAAGAGAAACTATTTGAATATACTTAGCCGTGACGAAGTTTATAACATACACATCGCAACTCTGGAAGTTCTAGAGCATACTGGAGTGTTAGTTCGAGAGAAGAGAGCTCTCAAGCTTTTAGATCAGGCTGGTGCCACTGTAGATTATAAAAAGAATCTAGTTAAGATTCCCGCTTATCTAGTTGAAGAGGCAGTGGCTAAGACGCCGAAGAGTTTCATTTGGCACGCAAGAAATCCGAAAAAGAGCATTAGAATCGGAGGCGAATCCACCAAGTTTGGTCCAGGATCAGAATGCGTGAACATTATCGACTTGGAAACAGGCGAATGCCGTCTCCCAACCAAAAGAGACGCCGAACAATTAGTTAGGCTTATGGATGCACTTGAGAACATTCATATAAATTATCCTCCAGCCTCGTTATCTGACGTTCCAGAGCAAGTTTCCGATGTTTACAGTTTCGCCATAACAGTAAAGAACACCTCAAAATGCACGCTGGGAGGTTCTTATGGAAGAAGTACTGCACGCGACTATATCAGACTGGCAGCGGCGTTGGTAGGTGGTGAAGAGGAACTTACAAAAAAGCCGACCATTGCTGGTTACATAGATCCTGTAAGTCCACTAATTCACGATAAAAGAATGATTGAAAGTCTAATGGAATACGCAAGCTATGGGCAACCAATATTCATAACTGTAATGGCTTTGGCAGGAGCCACTGGACCTGCTACGCTCGCTGGAATATTGGTGCAACAGAATGCGGAAATTTTAAGCGGCTTATTAATAGCTCATTTAGTGAATCCTCATGCTCCTGTAATTTATGGAACTGTATCATGTCCGTTGGATATGCGAACCGGAGTCTCATCAACCGGTTCTATAGAAGTCGGCTTACTAGGCGCTGCATCTGCTCAAATAGCTAGGTATTACGGCATGCCCAGTGATGTGGGGGCTCAATCCAACGCTAAAGTACCTGATGCTCAAGCCAGCTACGAAAAAACAATGTCTCTAATCATGGCGGTGATGGCGGGAGCGGACTTAATAGACTTGTTTGCCGGTTCTATGGAATCTTACAGAACTACAAGTTACGAACAGATGGTTATTGATAACGAGTTAGCTGGAAGTGCCCTCCGATGTGCTGAAGGAATTGAAGTGAGTGCTGAAACGATAGCAAAAGACGTGATTGACAGAATTGGCCCTGGAGGCCACTACTTAGCCGATAAGCATACATTAGACTGGTTCAAAAAAGAACATTACCGTCCAATGATAAGCGATAGAAAAACTAGATCTGACTGGGAAAAATCTGGACGCAAAGACATTCGAGAAGAAGCGAGGAACCGAGCAAAAGAAATATTGGCAAGTCACGAGCCAGAGCCCGTTGATCCAACCGTTTGGAGAGAAATAGAAAAGATAATCAAAGAGGTAGAAAAAAGGGAACTGCGTAGTTAAATGATTAGGTAGAGCGAGCTTAAACCTGCTGTCAAAAATGAGTTAGTGCTCATTCAGAACTCAGCAATTTTTCAAAGACCACAATTACCTAAATTTTTACCAAGAACTATTTTAATATCAAGTTAGAGTTAAGTGTGGAGAAAAAATGGAAAAACCAATCACTGTAACGTTTGAGCCTGAAGGACGCAGAGGGAGAGTAGCGCCTAAAACTAGTATATTTCAAGCGGCAAGGGAAATAGGCGTTGGAATTAGATCTGAATGTGCTGGGGAAGGAACTTGTGGGAAATGTAAAGTTATTGTTAAGAATAGAAACGCTGTAAATGAAGTGACAGCTGTTGAGAGGGAGCATTTATCTTCAAAGGAAATTAATTCAGGCTATAGACTAGCTTGCCGTGCGATTGTTAAACAAAACATTACGGTGATGGTTCCTGAAGAAACCAGAATTGGAACGCGTAAAATCCAAATTACTGGTTTAGAAAGACCTGTGCCATTAAATCCTTCAGTTAAGAAATTTCACGTTGTGTTGCCAAAGCCTACACTGTCTGATGTTAGACCAGACTTTGAAAGACTCCTTGACTCTCTAGAAAAGGAGCATGGTTACACGAAATTGGAGGTCGATTATGAACTTTTGAAAGAACTACCTGACATTCTTCGTAATGCAAACTGGAACCTTACAGTTGCAATCTGGAACGATCACGTAATTATTGCGGCTGAAGCGGGAGACACTTCGAATAAACTGTTAGGATCAGCCATTGATGTTGGCACGTCGAAAATAGTTGGCTATGTTGTTAACCTGAAGACTGGTCAAACCGTGGGCGTAGGGTCTATTGAAAATCCGCAAATTATGCACGGTGAGGATGTAATATCGCGAATCACATTTGCTCTGAATGATAATGAAAAGCTGAGAGTGCTGCAAAAACTGGCAGTTGAAGGAATAAATGATGTTCTGTATGAAGCTTGTACTCAAGCAAATGCTGACCCAAACAACATCTATGAAGTAACAGTTGCTGGAAACACAGTGATGCACCACTTTTTGTTGGCTATTCAACCAAAAAATCTGGCCTTTTCGCCTTACACGCCGGCTGTAAGAAAGTCAACAGAAGTTAAAGCTGAAAAATTGGGCATAAAAATTAATCGAAACAGCAACGTTCATGTTTTACCGGTTATAGCTGGTTTTGTTGGCGCAGACGCTGTTGGAGATGTCCTATCCAGTGGAATTCACGAGTCAACGGAGCTTTCTTTACTTTTGGACATCGGAACAAACACGGAAGCGTTTGTTGGTAATGCTGATGACATTTTGTCTTGCTCCTGCGCTTCAGGTCCAGCTTTTGAAGGCGCCCACATTAAACATGGGATGAAAGCTGTAACTGGTGCAATCGAAAAAATACGTATCGTTCCAGGTACATACAAAGTTGAGTATGAAACGATAGATAACGTGAAGCCTGTGGGCTTATGCGGGTCTGCCATGGTTGACATTGTAGCTGAAATGTTGAAAATTGGAATTATAGATCATCATGGAAGGCTCAACCATAATATTGAAACGTCGCGATTAAGAACTGTTGATAAAGTTTCAGAGTTTGTGTTAGCATGGGAAAATGAGACCGCAACTGGAAAAGAAATCACTGTTACGCAGAAAGACATTGGTGAAATACAACTAGCAAAGGCTGCCATGTTTACAGGATGTTCAATTCTGATGAAGAAGAAAAACGTGAAGAAAGAGAATCTTGACCGAGTTCTCATTGCAGGCGCATTTGGAAATTACATCAACCCTGAAAATGCGAAGTTCATTGGATTAGTGCCCGACGTGCCCACAGAGAAAATAGAGTTTGTTGGCAACACTGCTATAACTGGAGCCAAAATGGTTCTGGTCTCAAGAAAAGCAAGGGAAACCGCTGAGGCTCTTTCTAAGAGAATTCGTTATCTTGAGCTTGCCGCTGATCCTAATTTCAGTTCCGAATTTTCTCATGCCTTATTCCTTCCCCACAAAGACCTAGATAGGTTCCCCTCAGTTAGAAAACAATTAAAGTTTGAAAGGTAGAAGGGGACGGGTCACGCTATTTTGTAAAGCGGATGCTGTCGGTCAAGCGGTATCTTCTTTTCGAAGAGAACATAACCATACGCAGCATCTGTCATTGCTACAACAGGGAAAACATACTGCGCATCTTCCGCTGGCCCGAATAAGACAAAGTCTGCTCCCGCCGCTACAGCCACAACACATGCAGCTGCGACGGCTGGCTTTACCGCCTGTTTCCCCATCTTTTTCTTTAAGCCTTTCCACAGGCTGACCGCGTTATGGGCTCCATTACCAACTGGCAACCCGAATTCATCCTTCAGCTCAAAAGCGGCGCGGGATGCCATTCCAAGACCTGGAATGTCAAGGACACACGTGTCGAGTAAAGGCTTTTCGATGCCCGCTTCCTTAGTTACCCCTAAGAGCTGTTTAATCGCTTTAATTCGCCCTGCCGTAGTGAATTCTTTGGGGTTGTAGGCGAGGAGTAGAGCACTCTTTAGACCAACTTCCTTGATTTTATCAATTTCTTTCTGTTTATATTCTGGTATTAACGAGTTGTAAATTAATCGATCTATCAATCCGACTTCCTTTGCGTATTCTAGTCCAGCTATTTTCGATTCAGCGGTTGTTCCATCGATCATGATGGGCGCATCTGTGACGCTTGCTGTAAACTCAACGTACTTTCTCATGAGTTCTGGTGTAGCTCCAACTACATCAAAAACTCCAGGGTTTCCTGTCTTATCTGAAAATTCTTCTTGGAGATTAATTTCCTCTTCTATTAGTTTGCGATCGAATTCTCCAGTTTTTTTATCGAGGACGGCTTTATGTCCGTGGTAAAAGATGGTTCCTACTAGAACTGTGGGGTTTTGTCCGGGGATTCCCCCCACCTTAATTCCTCCTATGTTAAAGGTTTTTTGTTTGCTCTTGAAATCGAACATTTTTATTCAACTCCTAGCTCAACTGATATTCTTTCAGCTCTTTTTTAAACTTTATTGTATATATTTAACGTTTTCTAAAATGGTACACACAGAAAAATAGTCTTTTTCTTCATTATTCTCGACGTTTGTCGGCGTTTAGTTGAATTTTCCTAATTATGTACCCTATGAAAAATCCTCCTATCCCACCTATCCCCAACTGCAAAATAATTAAGATTAAGGCATTACTCATTTGCACGTTCACCTAATGTCGCGCTACTCTTTATCATCTAAGGCTAGAGGCTGATGATAAGCCTTATGAAAACGCCGTAAATATTCAAAATACCCATAGAGAAAAAAGGAAACCAGCATAAAACTGGTTCAAACTTCTAAAAACCGAGCTTGAACCTCCTATATGTAATGTAATCAACATATTCTCTATGTTCATTTTCAGCCTGATGCTTAATGGTGAATTTTTGTCGCCGCCTTTTCTCCTCTATAAGGCTTGTTGTTACTAGAGAATAGGCATCGCTTCCAGCTCCTGACCCATAACTGACTATGACAATTCTCTCATTCGGCTTAGCTCTGTCTAGAACAGCCGCTAAACCCATGGGCGAGGAACCTGAATATGTATTGCCGAAATTGGCAACCTTCAAACCCGGCATGTACTGTTCCTCTTTGAATCCTAGCGCTGCAGCCGCTTTAACAGGAAATCTGATGTTCGGTTGATGAGAAACAAAATAGTTGACATCGTTGACTTGAAGTTTCAGCCTTTCCATTAATCCTTTAGCTGCCTTCACTACATGCTTATAGTAAGCAGGCTCACCAGTAAATCGACCTCCATGTCTCGGGTAAGGCTCAAGATCTCTTCTCCAAAAGTCTGGCGTGTCTGAAGTGCAGGAGTACCAGCCTTCAAGTTCAGCGATGACGTCGTGCGTGCCAAATATGAAGGCAGAGGCGCCGCATCCGACGAAGAAGTCTAGTTCTCCTCCAAGCTCATCTCTAGGGGCAGCTTGAGAATTGTCTGTGCCTATTACCATGGTGTAGGGTGTGTGGGCGCCGGGGTAGTATGCGAGTGCTGCTGCGTCTTTGAACATGCTGGTGGCGGCTTTGCACGCAAACTCTGTGTCGATGGCGTCTACGCTTTGCACGCCGTCTGTCTGTTCCTCTTTGCCCAGCTTTAACACTTGAGCTACTTTAGCGGCTATTGGTTTAACCGCGTATGGGTTAGATTCTGAACCTACATACACTTTGCCGACAAGTGAGGGGTCTACTTCAGAGTGGATTAGAGCTATTTTCCCAGCTTCAACAGCTGTGGTGATGGCATCTTCATCTATGAATGGCACAGATCTTTCTATTGTCTTTTCTTTAATTCTGAATTTGGGAACATACGCCCCGTAGCCGACGACTCCCGGTGTTTTATACTCTTTTTTTGGTTCAACTATTTCATGTTTCTGATATGGGTAATACTCGTCGGCGAAGGTAAAAGCTAGGGAAATTGTTGGAACTATGTCGCTTTGCTCCACAGCATACCGTCTTCTGAACCTTGGAACAACCTCTCTGTCTTCAAAACTGGATAGGTCTATCTCCTCCTCTTTTAAGATGCTGTCAGTCAATCTGCCGGGAACTCTGACTTTCCCGTTGTGAAAAGAAACAATGCCGTAGATGTATGGTCCTAGTTTCGTAAACTTGTTTGTGGGTTCCTTGATGAGAGTGCATACTTCTAACATTCCCTTTTCGTAAAAGAAATCTATGTCTTTCATTTTTCCAAAACTTTTTCTTCCACAACTTCCACAGTAGTCTCTGGCTCTGAAGTATTCTTTTCCACAGATGCCGCATAGGTTTCCCCTGAGTCTGTCTCCTATGTAGGATACTCTTCTTTCAATCGGTTCGCTGCTCATGTTAATCTCTCCTTAGGATATGCGTGTACGCTTTTGTTCCGAACCCTTCCAACTCTAAAGTACATCCAAACTGCAAGTCTCCATCTACCTCCACCTGTCTCTCACCAGCTTTACCCTTTAGTTGCTTAACAACCTCAAAAATTTGAGCCCCACCAGTGGCGCCAAGCGGGTTTCCGTCAGCCTTAAGTCCGCCGTTTGTGTTTACAAACAGTTTTTGTCCATCGATTTCATAAAATCCTTCGTAGTCTTTGCAACTGTTATAAATGTCAAGCCACGCGTTTCCTCTTTTTGCAAATCCTAAATCCTCTAAGGATACCATTTCCAGTAGAGTGGATTGATCATAAAGCTCAGCTATTTGGATGTCACGTATACTTATCCCTGCTATTTTAAGCGCGTTTTTCATCGCTATCGTACTTGCTATAAATCCTGTTCTTTCATCACGCGAGGGAAAAGTAATGTAATCAGTGGCTGAAGAAGAACCAACGACATATACGGGCATGTCAGTGTATGTTTGGGCGATCTCTGACCTCGCCAAAATCAGAGCTGTTGCGCCGTCTGAGACTGGTGCAAAATCAAAGAGTCCCAAAGGCTTATGTGTTGTAGCTCTTGCTTTTAAAACCCGATCCACATCAATTTCTTTTTGGAACTGGGCGTATTTATTCTTCGTTGCGTGTTGATGATTCTTCACAGCTATCTGCGCTAAGGCAGTGTTGAATTTTTCAAGAGTTTTTCCAGAAATCTTGTGCCTCTTTATGTATTCTCTGAGCATGAGCTCATGGTTTGCTTCAGGTGTGCATCCAGCGTAGTAGCTCCACGGGTCTTCTAGGAGCATCAGGTCGTCTCTGATTTTGTCCCAACGGTCAGTCATTTTTTCCACTCCGCCCACTAGGACCAGATTATATTTTCCAGATTGTACGGCATGGCAAGCATTTAGAAGGGCTGAGCTGAATGATCTCATTTTTTCCATGGGGATGTGGAGTTCTGATAGTTCAGAGAGGAACCCTTCTTCGATTCCAACTTTGTTGGTGATTTGGAGGAAATAGTCTGAGAAGTAGCCGGCATCAAGATTTTTGCGTTCTATTCCAGCGGCTTCTGAGGCTTTAAGCCAAGATTCTTCCACCAGTTTTTCATGGTTTTTCTCATAATGCTCACCGAATTGTGTTCTACCCACGCCGATTATAGCTGGGAATTCATGTTGCATAAATTCATGGTCTCCCATTTAGTCTTCAAAGCTTTATCTCTCTCAATCGGTCTCTTTTTTATTTTTCTCCACTCTCCTATAAAGGGGAGAAGCGTAAAGGCTGGGTATCACAAACTAACATAGAGTTTATTTGACAGAGTTCTTTCTACTCACAATAGGTCTTGCTATGAACAAGCTTTATCGCTTGGTTGTAACCGTGAAGAAAGTTCGGGGCACATGCCCAGTTTTCAAAGTTGGAGACAAAATCGTCATTGAATCGCCTAAAATCATTCCAGAAAAAACAGATGCTCTCTGTGTCCATGCACTAGGGTCTATGCTGTCGATGATAGTCGCTTTGAGTCATGGCGTCGGCTTTAAGGAGTTGGGTCTCGCAGTGGAGGAGGGCGACATCGGATATGTTCAGTGTGTTGATCCTGGTCCTCCTTACACTCTTGGCGGAACAGTTTTGTTTGAAATAAGGCGAGAGACATTGGAGTGAACTTTCTGCTCGACCAATAAGCCAAACACTTTTATGGTGAGTCTGTGAAATAAGATAAAAATAATCTTTACGTTGGCAGGGTTGCCTATGCTGACTGCCTTTACCACAAATTTAGCTGGACAAATTGGAACTGACATACTTACTGGACAACTATTCAGTTTCATCGTAGGCTTAATCGTCTTAACCATCATCTTTTACGTTGCTGGGCGCCTAGTGGTCGGGGGAAAAAGGGCACTATTCAGCGACGCCTTTGTGATTTCCCTTCTAGGAACGATTGTAATGAATGTTTGTCTATATTTCTTTCATCCGTTAGTTGGCGCTATTCTTTCTCTAATCGTTTGGTTGCTTTTGATTAGGCATTATTATGAAACAGGCTGGTTAGGTGCTATAGCCGTTGCGATAATGGCAGTTATAGTCTCAGTGGTTATTGCAATTCTCCTAGGAATCCTCTTAGGCATTTCGCTATTGCTTCTCGGATAATTCTCACTCTTTAAGCCAACTTCATTTCAGAAGAGAAAACATAGCACAGAGTTGTTCAATATTCTCGAATCTAACTAAGTATATTCCAGTGTACCCAGAAAACTTTGAAGAAAAGCATGACTTTGAGAGACCTTACTTTAATCTACTCGATTTTCTTTTTCTACCACATTCCTTGAAGTTGGACTTATACAAGTTTCGCCATGGTCATCTTCTAGGTAAAAAGAACATTTTTTAAAAGCCAACCCCAAATCTGAAATACTAACGTTAACGAGTTGATGAAAAAGAAATCAGTTCAGAAAGGTGAAAAAACCATGCGCATTTTCCACTGTGCAAGCGACGAGGAAATTAAAAAGGGCGAAACCACAGATATTTATTTCGTCAGAACTAAACAAGTTCTTGAAGCCAAAAAATTGGGCAAATTGAATGCAGTAGCAGAGGTTACGGCTGGCGGACTTCCCAACGAATGGCCTTGGGGAGTCCTCTGCGGCATTGAAGAAGAAGCCCGTCTGTTTGAGGGATGTCCTATCAACGTTTACGCTATGCTAGAGGGAAGCATCTTCTATCCCTCAGATAGCCGTGGGGTTCGAGAACCCGTCATGTTCATTGAAGGCCCGTACGGAAAGTTTTGCATCCTTGAAACCCCCATGCTAGGGTTAATCTGTCAAGCGTCGGGAGTGGCAACACGAGCCGCGAGAGTGAAGAAGGCTGCGGGCAAAAAAATCGTTATGGCTTTTGGAATTCGTCGCATGCACCCCGCCATGTCTCCAATGCTGGATCGAGCCGCATACATAGGCGGCTTAGACGGTCTTTCCGGTCTCTCAGGAGCCAATACGGTGAATGCCAAGCCCATGGGAACCATGCCTCACGCTCTCATCATCGCATTTGGCGATCAAGCGAAGGCTTGGAAAGCGTTTGACGAAGTCATGCCGTCAGACGTTCCAAGAATAGCCCTCATAGACACCTATTTTGACGAGAAAACCGAGGCGATAATGGCTGCAGAGGCTTTAAAAGACCGACTATACGGTGTGCGACTTGATACACCTGGTTCCAGGAAAGGAAACTTCCCCGAACTTATTCGAGAAGTCCGATGGGAACTCGATATAAGAGGCTATCAACACGTTAAAATTTTCGTCTCGGGAGGTCTCAACGAAGAAAAAGTTGCAATTCTAAGCGAAGTTGGGGCAGACGGCTTCGGTGTTGGAACTGCTGTTAGTAATGCTCCCACCATTGATTTTGCCATGGACATCGTAGAACTTGAAGGAAAACTGGCGGCTAAACGGGGAAAGCTAGGCGGCAAAAAACAGGTATGGAGGTGCCCGAAATGTCTAGTTGACACCGTGTTGCCTTTCAAGTCTCCTCAACCAAGCTGTACAGAATGTGGCGGTAAAACTCAACCAATGCTGAAACCTCTTATTGAAAATGGGAAAATTGTGGCGAAACTTCCGAAACCCAGCGAAATTCGTCGGTATGTTTTGGAACAACTTGAGAGGCTTTCTATCTAGGATACGAGGATCGCATGTTGCGTTTTTCAAAGCATTTAAATATGATGTGTGAATTATGTCATATATGACGTATGGCTTACTCTATGTAAAGACAAACGTCAAAGACAATGAGGAGAGAAACTCATTGAGTGCACAAACATATGATTCCAGACTAGATGAAGCTCAAGGATTCAGCGAAGTCTGGGAATTGGTAAAAGACACTGTTAGAAACACATTAGGAGAACATAGAGTAAGTATAATGCTGTTCCTTGATGACCTTCCATTACACGTGGGAGCTTACCATCCGCTTGGAACCAACAACATCGTTTTGAATCGCGCTATCATAGAGATTGTTGAGGGAGTGACAAAGTCTAAACGTATAGTAAATGCTTTCGTATACACTCTCTTGCTTCATGAATATCTTCACGCTCTTGGTCACATTCCAGAGCCAGAAGTTCGCTCTCTCGTCTACCAAGTTTCGAAAGAATCCTTTGGTGAACGTTCTACCGTTTCACAAATAGCACGGAGAGGACTGCGATCTATCCTCGAAAACATTCCTCTCGATCAAATTGTAACACCATCAAAACGAGCAGTGGAAATAGTAAGAGACTTTGAAAAAACAAGCCATGGATATATAAGTTAACTGATACTGTTAACTTATTAGTGATAGCGTAAAGAACTTTATTGAACAAAAGAAAAAAAATGCATTATTGAATAAACCTCAGTAGTTGCTCTTTTTTCATATTTGGATCATATAGTGAAAAGGTATGTTGAAAACAAGTTTTTCTCGGAAAAAGATTTGTGACTCTTTTGTTGGAACAGGAGAGTTTGTAATAGGCGCAAATCAAGCCATCACAGATAAGTTAACAATATCCTCTCGGGAAAAGCTTATTTTATTTGACTTTCACAGAAAGATGACAGTTGCGATGTAAGATGAAGTTTTCCTTCATAAATCCCAGTCCTGCTTCAGGTACTCCAGACATGGTTGTTACTGCGTGGCCTCCATTGGGCATGCTGTATTGTGCAGGGGTTTTAATGAAGGAGGGGATTGAAGTGTCCATACTTGATCAGGCAGTTAAAGGGTTTTCCATGAAGCAGACGTTAGATTGGGTGAAGAAGGAAAATCCTGATATCCTTGGTTTTTCAGTTTTGAACAGTTCTTCACAAGAGGCAGTGAAGCTTGCAGGACTTGTGAAGGCGGAAAACCCAAACTTAACAACTGTTTTCGGAAATTACCATGCAACTTTCAATGCTGAAAGAATTCTTGATAAATATCCTTTTGTGGATGTGGTTATTCGAGGAGAAGGAGAATACACTAGTCTTGAGTTGACAAAGTGTTTAGAAAAAAATGGTGATCTGCGAAAAGTTAAGGGCATAACCTTCAAGAAGAATGGAAAAGTTGTTTCTTCGCCTGATAGACCGTTAATTAAAGATGTAAATGTTCTTTCTTTTCCAGATCGCAATCTGATAGATGCTCGATACAGTTCAACAATTTATGGAGTGAAAGTTGCCACCAAAAAATTCACTACACTTGTTTCGTCGCGTGGCTGTCCTTTTCAATGCAGTTTTTGTGGTTGCAGAAAGTTTGCTCGAGGAATGTGGAGACCACGGTCTGTTAAGAACATTGTGGAAGAGCTGGAGCTTCTGCGGAGTCAAGGTTATGAGCAGTTTCTGTTTGTGGACGACAATTTCACTTTAAACCAGAAGAGAGTGGTGAAGTTTTGTCGAAGCTTGAGAAAGAAAGGATTGGATATTGAATGGTTCTGCGACTCACGGGTGAACAACTGCAATTACGACGTGTTTAGACAGATGGTTAAGGCTGGCTGTAGAATAGTATATTTTGGAGTGGAAAGCGCTAACCAAAGAATTTTAGACTACTATAAAAAGGGGATAACTCCAGATGAGGCTAGGAGTGCTGTTCAGAAAGCTAGAAAAGCTGATGTTGACGTAATTGTGGGGTCATTTATACTGGGGGCTCCAGACGAAACTAGGAAGGAAATTCAGAACACATTGCGGTTTGCACATGAATTGGACATTGATGTGCCCCAGTTGAACATTCTTGGAGCTTTCACGGGAACTGACCTCTGGGCCGATATGGTAGCTAAAGGGTTCATTGACGAGAATCGGCAATGGGAAACTGGCGTTTATGTTCCTAACGTTTCACCTTATGCTGTGCCCCTTGAAGAAATTAGTTCAATGATTTACGAGTATTTCCGAGCTTTCTATCTCCGCCCTAAATTGTTACTAATGGAGATATTGCGAACTGTTAAGAGTTCCTACCGATTTGCGGGGCTTGTTAACAATGTTGCTAGGCTTAACGCTATCATAGACACCGTGAAACAAGGAGTTACGCTAGACTAATTTCAAAAAAGCAGACGAGACTTTTTTCATCTAAATTAATTAAAGAAACCTCGCAAAACGCATGCGTGTGAATTGGTGTGATGGGATAAACAAATGGTCTCATCTGGATGGGAAATGCATTAGTTTTAAATAGTGCCCTTTTATCTAAAGTATGAATGAGCAACATGGCGGACATCTGTTCCATATGCGGACTTCCACGCGACATCTGTGTTTGTGGCGAAATCAGCAAAGAACAACAGCGAATTCGAGTTAGATTAGAAACACGC
>CAYFTS010000246.1:0-2813 GCA_964346135.1 uncultured Candidatus Bathyarchaeia archaeon
TTTGCAGGTGAGTCGCAGGCAAATCGACGCTATTTAGCTTTCGCTCAAAAAGCTGATAAAGAAGGGTTGACGCAGGTTGCAAAGCTTTTTAGGGCAGCCGCTGAAGCAGAGACGGTACATGCTCTCAATCATCTACGAATAACAGGACAGATAAGATCAACAACTGAAAACTTGGATGCAGCAGTTTCTGGAGAGACCTTCGAGTTCAAGCACATGTACCCAAAATACTTACGCATTGCTAAACAAGAGGGAAACAATCAAGCGGCTTGGAGCTTTGACGTAGCAAACAAGGTCGAACAGGTGCACGCAGGTTTGTTTTCCAGGGCACTTGAAGCGCTAAGAAATAACAAGGAACTGGCAAAGATAGACTATTATGTGTGCAGCGTCTGCGGGAACACAGTCGAAGAGATGCCGCCAGAAAAGTGTTCAATCTGCGGAGCACCAAAAACAAAGTTCTTCAAGGTAGCTTAGGACCTAGCATGGGCAATGGTGATATTGATGAACTTGATAGTGGACGTGAGAAGTAGAGAGGAATACTATCAAAGCCATGTAAAAGGATCTTTGAACATTCCTCTGTTTGATCTAGAGTATTACGTCGGCTTTCTGAAAGACAAGGATGTTCTTTTATACTGCGACACTGGAAGACGGGCGACAATAGCAGTTGAATACTTAAAAGAGAGAGGAATAAGAGCTGCTGCAATTCCACAAGAAGAACTTGAGAGAATCAAGAAAGAGGGGAAGCCACTAATATGTGCTCTAAATTATCTCTCGGTTAAGCCTGGTTTGGAAAAAGAGTTTGAAGAAAGAACCAAAGAGTTGTGTCGTATAACCGTTGGGATGAAAGGTTTTCTCGGCTCTAAGATATTTAAAGTGTCAACAATATCCTACGGAGGAAGCGGACTTCAAGGCGCATATGAAGAAATCGATGTCAAACCGACAAAATACGTAATGTTGACCTACTGGACAAGCAAAAAAACACATGAAGATTTCCATAAGGAACCCGCAATTCTAAAAGGATTCATGGGCTTGATGAAATACCTTTCAATAATGCCTTACGAAGAATATGGTGAAATTATGAGATAGATGGTGAGTAATTGACGACATTTAAATTGCCGAAAATGACCAAAAAGGAGATAGAGAAACTCATTCAAAAACAAATGCTTTGCCGTATCGCTTTCAAGGGAGATAAGTATCCATATATGGCTCCGTTTCAGTACGTGTTCGTCGATGGGGCTCTTTATTTTCACTTCACAGAATACGGGAAAAAGATGAAACTTCTTGAGAGAAACAGACGTGTTTGCGTTGAGATAGAAAGTTACCGACCGGATTTAAGCGAATATAATTTTGTTGTTTTAAGAGGCAAGTTGCAAGTTGTTACAGATTCCCGGGAAAGAGCCAAAGTTATCAAAAGCATGTCAGAGGAAGGAAAACACAAGCTTTCACCTAACTTCCTTGCTGCTCATGGTTTTAAGAAAGGAGAAGATTGGTCTTCATTTACACCTGAAAAGCCCATGGTTATCGTTAAACTTGAGGATATCGCTCAAGAAATAGGCCTAAAATCCCCATAGTATAACGTGCATGAAGTAAACTGGAGCAAATCGCAAGAGCAGCATCTTGCGTGTTGTATAACATGTCAAAGCTTGGTTCTACTGCATTATGGCATAGCGCATACTAGTGTGCTCTAATGCGCGTGATTTGCAATCCCATATTCTCCGGTGACTGGATCTCTAAAGATGGATAGATGCGGAGGATAGAAGGTGAAAAGTACAAAGGAAACACCTAAAACAATTAAAGCAACCAGAGAAATCTTGTATAATTTCTCTGACAATTCTCTGTAGGTCAGTAATCTATAGCTTGCCAGCTGTCCAACTATGACAGCTATAACAAACGTCAGAATATCGATTGCTAGTATGCTTTCTCCTAGAATTGCTGTGTAAGAGTAAAAGAGAATTGTTATGATAATTGGTATAAGGTAGATTCCAACAGTTTTCGCAAAAAGAAAGTTGTTGGATGATTTCCTTAAGTATCTGTACTCGACAACCATGTACACTAGTGCTGGCCAAAAACCCAATTTTAGATGTTCCCACACACTTTCATTTACAGCTGAGAATACTCCGACGATTGGTTGATGACCAGACATTTCATAAGTAAAATGCAGCATACTTCCAAGAATTATTATGAAAATCATTCCTAGCAATTCATAAGTGAAGACATTCCTGCTGGGCATGCTCATTTAGATCACAATTCATTCGATATTCCATGTGTGCGTTTATATCTTTCTGTACATCTGGAGCAGCGATTAAGGAGTTGTACAAGATTCATTTCCTTGTCTATTGAACCTATTTTTTCTGCTTGTCTCCACTTCTTATCTATTTTAGAGTTATGTTTGTAGCCTCTGCGTTTCATCTCTCTAACAAGTTCCTCGTGACGATGGTACAAATTATGAACTTCTAGCAGATTTTTTTCCAGATAGCCCTTTACAGAAAGCCCACGATCTATTGCTCCGATAAACATGTGTATCTCAGCATGCTCGCCTAGCAAATGTTGTCTGCACAAAATTCTAGGATAAACCATCCACATTCTCATAATCTAATCACTGGGGTATCGGATTCAACTCATATGTGTTTTAAATGTTCTTTCTAGTTCATAATTTTAAAACCAGCTAAAATCTTAGAAATTCCTTGGTTCTCTCGGCAAATAATCATGCATGAAAGCTTGGGATACAAGTACGCATTTCATCGCAAAAAGGAGAGGGAGAGAGAAAGGAGAAATACGTTTGCTCATGCGCACTGTTTCCCGCTGTTGAGGTGTTT